>CAJUEB010000088.1 GCA_910585135.1 uncultured Eubacteriales bacterium | reverse complement strand
GTCCAAATGCGGACGCTTCGAGAAGAAGCTCTATGACTTGGAGCTGACGAGGACCATTTCCATTCAGACAGCGCCGCAGATCCGCATGGTGCAGGGGAACAATACCCTGATGGTGGAAAAGATACAGTCCACCCTGGTCAACACGATTCCTCTCTGGAAGAGCCAGATGGTGCTGGCGCTCGGCGTTGCGCATTCCAATGAGGCGGTAAAAGCACAGCGGGAAGTGACCGATATGACCAACGAGCTTCTGAAGAAGAATGCTGAGACGCTCAAGATGGCGACTGTGGAAACGGCTCGCGAGACAGAGCGGGGCATTGTCGATATCGAGACCTTGCAGCATACGAACCAGACCTTGATTTCGACATTGGATGAAGTGATGCAGATCCAGCAGGAAGGCAGGCAGAAGCGGGCCGATGCCGAACACGAGCTGCGCAGGATGGAAGGCGAGCTGAAAAATAAGCTGCTGGAGGTCGTCGCCAGCAAATAGTATCGCAATAAAAGACGGAGGTCATTCATATAGAAATTGTAGATGCAAAATGAGTTTTGTTATTTGAATTCTATCAATTTTTATCTTGACATAAAAGATTTTTTTATGATAGACCACTTAAGTCGGGCAGCAAAACGAGCGTAGAATCACGACGGTTCTGTGCTCGTTTTTCGTATAAAAAGAACCCCATGTTGACATGGGGCTTGTTTGTGATTTGCAATTATACAGATGCGTTTTAATAATGCACGACCACGGGGATTCCTTCTTCTGCTTTCTGGTAAAGCTCGCCCATGCGGCCCGGCGGCATATTGATGCAGCCGTGGCTTCCGTTCGTAAGCCAGATATTGCCTCCGAAGGAGCTGCGCCAGTCGGCATCATGGAAGCCTTCTCCCGACCAGTTGACGCCAAGCCAGTATTTGACCGGGCTGGCATATTCCGAGCCATCCGCATTATTTCCCCGCAGGATGACGTTTCGGGCTTTGTTCAATATGTAGAATGTTCCGATGTTTGTCGTCGTGCCGGTCGCCTTGCAGCCTGTCACGCAGTTTGACGTGAAGCATAGCTCGCCTTCTTTATAAAATTTGACGACCTGGTGGGAAACATCCACGTCGATGTAGGTGTTGCCCAGTGCTCTGGAATAAGGTCCGTAGCCCGATTTGGAAAAAACAGGTTCTCTAGTGACGTCCTTGTGCGAGCTGAGATCTGTCATCAGTTGTTCCGTTTCCTTCTCCTGGTCTATTTTCCAGCCGTAAGTGCCGCCCTTTACAGTGACTTGCCTGCCGCTTAACGATGTGAAATTGCGTTCAATGCCGATATTGTCATATTGCTCTGATAGCTGCGCTACATAATCCGCTACCGCTTCTTGATCCGGCTCGCCGGACATGTCATCCTGCAACAACTGATCGAGCTGTTCGGTAGTTAACGTGAACGTTTCTTCTCCCAGTTCGTAAGTGATCTTTTGTGCAAGGAAGTCGCGGCAGTATTTCTGGTATTTTTTCAAATCCGGGTCGTCTGCCGTGACCTCAGGCATGGAATAGTATTTCCGCTCGTCAAAAATGAAATTGATGTCGCCCGTCTGGATACAGTGCGTTAAATCAGCAAAGAAACGCTCTGTATCGGTTTCCGTTCCGTAAACTTCAGGCACGATCGGGAAATCAGGGTCGGAGGTATCGACGTAAGCGTCCTTGCTGACGGTCGCACCTTTTCGGTTGAGAAAATCAGCGGTCGTTACCTTTTCCTTGAACGCTTCGTCGTAGTCTGCGACGATCATGGGGATATTGACGTTTAGCGGAGACCTGATATAATGGTTGGCAGCAGCAAGGACGAGATAATGCTTCTTGATTTTTTTAAGCTGCGCCATTAAATCATAAGTATACCCGAAATCCGTGAAGCTGGCCAGTGATTCGTTCAGGCCGCCTGCCACGATGATGTATCTGTTGTTCCACGCATCGGATATTTTTGCTTCCGCCTGGCCGTAGGTAAGCCCGGAGCAATCGATGCCGTTTACAGTCGTGTTATCCGGGAATGTGCTGCTTTCATAATCGGCTGATTTTGAATAGGATATCGCTGCGCAGGTCAGGGCAGCGATCAATGCTAAAACGATTACTGAAATGATGGTAAGGGTCTTTTTCATATCTTCTCCTTCAATAATAATTTTATTTTACTTTATTTAATACATTATTGAAAGGGAAAAAATGCATTTTTGTGTTAAAATAGGGATATATTTTTTATTTTTATGTTGAGGAGGCGTTAGAATGGCTTTTACGCATCTGCATGTGCATACCGAGTACAGCTTGCTGGACGGAGCGTCGAAGATAAAAGACCTGGTTTCTCGGGCAAAGGAGCTAGGGATGGACTCCGTTGCCATTACCGATCATGGGGTCATGTTCGGGGTAATCGATTTTTATGATGAATGCAAGGCGCAGGGAATTAAGCCGATCATTGGCTGTGAAGTGTATACTGCGGCCAGGACTCGTTTTGATAAAGATGTGGAAAAGGACAAACACCAGGGGCATCTGGTGCTCCTGGCAAAGAATAACCAAGGCTACAAAAATCTGGTCAAAATCGTTTCCGAAGGCTATCGGAACGGATTTTACTATAAACCGAGAATCGACAAGGAAGTCCTGCGTGAATACCATGAGGGCATTATCGCCTTATCGGCGTGTCTTGCGGGAGATGTGCAGCGCAGGCTTCTCAATGGTGATTATGCGGGTGCAAAGCGCGAGGCGCTGGAGCTTGCGGAGATCTTCGGGGAGGAGAATTTCTATCTGGAATTGCAGGATCAGGGGCTTTCCGAAGAAGCGCAGATTTTGCCGGATATGAAAAAGCTCCATGCGGAGACAGGGCTCCCCTTTGTCGCGACTAACGACGTGCATTACGTGCGGCAGGAGGATGCCGTGGCGCAGGACGTCCTGATGTGTATTCAGACAGCGTCAACGATTGATGAGGAAAACAGGATGCGGTTTTCCAACGACCAATTTTACCTCAAGTCGGAAGATGAAATGCGCAAGATTTTTTCCAATATACCCGAGGCAATCGATAATACGGCTAAAATTGCAGACCGCTGCGAGGTGAGCTTTACATTTGGGGAACAGCACCTGCCTGAATTTACAGCGCCGGATGGGATGACAAACAAGGACTATCTGCGGAAATTGTGCGAGGACGGTTTGCAAAAGCGTTATCCGAATGCGTTGGGCGAGGAGATGCAGTCCCTGCGGGAGCGGCTCGATTATGAATTGCAGACCATCGAGAATATGGGATACGTGGAATACTTTCTCATTGTATGGGATTTTATCAATTATGCCAGAAGTCAGGATATCGACGTGGGTCCTGGGCGGGGTTCAGCGGCGGGAAGCCTCGTTTCCTATACATTGCGGATCACCGATATCGACCCGATTAAGTACGGTTTGATCTTCGAGCGGTTTTTAAACCCGGAGCGGGTCAGCATGCCGGATATCGATATCGATTTCTGCGATGAACGCCGGGGTGAGGTGATCGACTACGTCCGGGAAAAATACGGCGAAGACCGGGTGACGCAGATCATAACCTTCGGTACGATGAAAGCGAAGCAGGCGGTTCGGGATGTGGGCAGGGTTCTCAATGTCAGCTATCCCGAAACGGACGCCATCGCCAAGGCGATTCCCAATGCGCTCAAAATGACGATCGATAAGGCGCTGGAAATGAACCCGGAGCTGAAAACGAAATATGAAAATGAGGAAACGACCAGAAAGGTCATCGATATGGCGCGCGCCGTGGAAGGAATGCCGCGAAATGCAGGGACGCATGCGGCAGGCGTGGTGATTTGCCGGGAAAGGACGGATGAATACGTTCCGTTATATTTGTCGGATAAAGGACTTTCCACGCAGTTTCATAAGGATCTGGTTGAGCGGCTGGGTCTTCTGAAAATGGACTTTCTGGGGCTGGGAAACTTGACCATCATCCGCGATGCGGTAGATCTGGTAGAAGCCAATCACGGCGTACGGATTGATTTTGACTCCATGGATTATGATGATCCGATGGTATATGATCTAATCGCTAAGGGAAACACGGCGGGAATCTTTCAACTGGAAAACAGCGGTATGACCCAGTTTATGAAAAATCTGAAGCCGGATTGTTTCGAGGATGTGGTGGCGGGGATTTCCCTTTATCGTCCCGGCCCGATGTCGTACATTCCGACTTATATTGAGAATAAGAAGCATCCGGAATCGATCGAATACATTCATGAAAGTTTGCGCCCGATTCTTGCCGAGACGTATGGATGTATGGTATACCAGGAGCAGGTCATGCAGATCGTAAGGGATCTGGGCGGCTATTCCTATGGGCGTTCCGATGAAGTAAGGCGTGCCATGAGCAAGAAGAAAATGGATGTCATGCTGCGGGAAAAAGAGTACTTTATCAACGGAAAGCTGGATGATGAAGGAAATGTGGAAATCGCAGGGTGCATCAGGAACGGCGTTCCGAAGGAAATCGCAGAAGAGATCTTCAACCAGATGGTGAGCTTCGCAGAATACGCTTTCAATAAATCCCATGCAGCGGCTTATGCGGTAGTCGCATACCGGACAGGGTATTTAAAGGCTCATTATCCGGTGGAATTTATGGCGGCGCAGATGAGCAGCGTGATGAGCGATGCTTCTAAAATGCCGAAATATATTCGCAACTGTACGGAAATGGGCATTAAGGTGCTTCCGCCTGATGTCAACGAAAGCCAGAAAAAGTTTTCTGTGGAAGACGGAAAGATCCGCTTCGGGCTTCTCGGGGTCAAGAACGTAGGCGAAGGCGTGGTAGATGCGATCATCGAAGCGCGGGAAGCGAAGGGCTGCCCGAAGGATATTTTTTCCTTTATCAGCAATTTGGATATCCACAGGGTCAATAAGAAGGCCGTGGAAAGCCTGATCAGGGCCGGTGCGTTGGATTGCTTCACGCCAAACCGGGCGGCGCATCTGAGCATTTATGAAAAACTCATAGAGTCGGCGCAGTCGAGCGCAAAAAATAACATTGCAGGGCAGCTTTCCCTGTTTCAGCTCAATGCAGAGCAGATGGAGGAAAGTCAGGTTAATCAGCTTCCCGATGTGAAGAATTTCGATCGCCAGACACTCGTCGGGCAGGAAAAGGAAATGCTGGGCGTTTACATAACCGATCATCCGCTTCGTGAATACGAGGAACAGATCGCCGCGCACGTCACGGTGACCTCGCAGGATCTGGCCGATGTGCTGGAAAGCGAGCAGCAGGGCGAAACCCACAGCTTCGTACGGGATGGTATGAGCGCGGTTATGGCGGGCATAATAACCTCGAAGAAAACGCTGATTACAAAAAACAATAAGATGATGGCCTTTGTGGGATTAGAAGATCTGATGGGTACGGCAGAGGTGGTGGTTTTTCCGAATGTATATGAGCGGTACGGCAGCTTGGTTGAGGAGGATAAAATCGTATCTGTCGCTGGAACGATCAACTTCAAGGAAGAGGAAATGCCAAAGCTTTTGGCTGATAAAATCGTATCGTTAAAGGATCTTCAGGATTTGCGCAGGGCGAAGGAGCCTTCGGGGATTGTGAAGATCAAGCTGCCTGAAGGAAATGCGGCGGCGATTTTAGAAAGCATCAAGCGCATTATGCAGCAGCACAGGGGGGACTGTCAGGCGATCATTTACATGGCAGGCGGCAAATCCTTCCGGACGGATTCCGATCTTTGGGTGAACCCGGACGCCGAGTTCCGGCATAAAATCGTTAATATAGTAGGTGAAGAAAATTATAAAGGATAGAGAGGTGATGCAAGGTTATGAAAAAAATAGGCGTACTGACAAGCGGCGGGGATGCACCCGGCATGAATGCAGCGGTGCGGGCAGCGGTGAGAAAAGGGATTTCCCTGGGAATGGATGTTTACGGGATCGAACGCGGATATGCAGGCCTTTTGGACGGCGATATCAAAAAAATGGAGTGGAAATCCGTTGGCGATATCTTACAGCGGGGCGGAACGATTTTGAGGACCGCAAGGAGCGAACGCTTTAACACGCAGGAAGGCGAGGCGCATGCTGCGATGATGCTGGATACCTTCGGCATAGAAGGGCTTGTCGTCATCGGCGGCGACGGGTCTTTTCGCGGCGGGCTTGCGCTTGCGGAAAAGGGCATTCAGGTGATGGGTGTTCCGGGAACGATCGATAATGACCTGGGCTATACGGATTATACCATCGGCTTTGATACTGCCGTGAATACGGTCTTGTCGCTCGTTTCGAATATCAGGGATACGGCTTCTGCCCATGAACGGACGACCATCGTGGAGGTGATGGGCCGCCATTGCGGGGATATTGCGCTTCATGCCGGGCTTGGCGGCGGCGCTGATGTGATTTTAGTGCCGGAAGTGCCTCTGGATATCAATCTCGTCTGCCGGAAGGTACTCAGGGGGCAGCAATCCGGAAAGCTGCACAGCATCATCATCAAGGCAGAGGGCGTTGAGATGAGCGCAAATGAGCTGGCAAAGATCGTCGAGGAAAGAACGGGGCGGGAAGCCCGCGCGGTCGTTCCGGCACATATCCAAAGGGGCGGAACGCCGAGCGGAAGAGACCGATGTCTGGCAAGCCTGATGGCGACGAAGGCCGTGCAGCTTTTGTACAACGATGAAAGCAGCAAGGGGATCGGAATTTGCGGCAGCGAGATCGTGGCCTATGATTTGGCGGAGGCTTTGCAGATCAAGCGTGATTTCGGGCAGGATATTTATGATCTGGCCGAGGTATTGTCATAAAGAGGAAAGCGGTTTTTCGGCCGGAAAAGGATTTGGAAGCGAAAAAGGCTGCCCGCATTCATTGTTTGTTTTGCATGAATGCGGGCAGCCTTTTTAGGTTATGGTCAGTTTGTTTCGTTCTGATTCGGGCTCTGTGAGAAGGTAATCCCTGCGTTGTTTTTTTTCATAAACAGAAGACCAAAGGCTCCCGGTCCGCAGTTGCTGGAAATAGCGGAAGAAGCTTTCTGTAAGTATACTCGTTCGAATGGGCAGTATTGATTGACCAGGCTTTGTATGTAGCGCAGCTTTTGATCGTTCATTCCCGCATATGTAATGAACAAAATGCGCCGGTCAATACTTCCTGCATTCGCAAATACTTTTCGGACATAATGCTTTGCAACACGGGAAAAATTTCCAATCGCTATGCCGCCGACTATCATTTTGCTTTTTCGCAGCATGATGATAGGATGCAGCAGCAGTGCATCACAGAGTGTTTTTACCCGTTTTGATATTTTTCCTGCGCGGCACATGGTATGCGTCTTGTCAATGACAAAGGCGGAGGAAATATGGTGTGTCAGTTTATGTACAGCTTCGATGATTTCATCTTTTGAAGCATGCTGCTCTGCCATGGAGGCTGCATACAGCACCGCAAGCCCCATGCTGCTGGAAAGCTGTCCGGAATCGATAACCGTAACGTTTTCAAACGATTTCGCCGCTTCTACAGCATGGTCGTATCCTTCACTGACATGCTTTGCCATTGTGATATGGATGACGTTCTGTGCATCGGTCAGTTTTTCTGCAAAAAATCTTTCATAATCTTCTACATCAGGAGGCTGGGAAAATCCATTTTTTCCTTGTGCAACATATGCAAGCAAATCATCGGGCTTGAGTTCTATTTCATCTAAAAAGCGTCCTTGATCTGTACAGATATAGTAAGGGCAGACAGAAATGCTAAATTCATCTTTTAAGGATTGCGGCAGATCACATACGCTGTCAGCCGTGACCATGATGGACATTTTCTTTGTTTGATCGAAGAGCAGGACATCTTTTCCGATTTCAATTGGAGCGGTTTCTTCTGTTAACGTTACCAATTCTTTTGGCAGGATACTCAGTACGGTCGCTTCCAGAAGTGCGCCGCTGACCGGCTTTGCCAAATAGCCGCTGAAGCCTTCTTTTCGGTAGAGCTGCTGATTATCGCTTCCGGCATTGGCTGTCAGCGCAATAACGGGTGTATCCTGGCATAGCCCTCCGGGCTGGGTTCGCAGTGCGTGGAAACATTTTATTCCGTCCATTTCCGGCATGAGGTGATCCATTAAAATTCCATCGTAATGATGGTTTTGCGTCATGCGGAGACATTCAGCGCCGCTTGAGGCTGTATCGATTTGGATCTTTGTATCCGAAAGGAGCTTACGGGCGACCAACAGGTTCATATCATTGTCGTCTACGACGAGAAGATGTGCTTCAGGTGCTTCAAAGCTCTGTTTATATTGTTTTCTCTGATGAATTTTTGCACGGGAGGATAGTGTAAAGGTTCCAAGCTCTGTTTCATCGACAATATCCTGCTCCAGTGCAACGAGGAAGGTAGAGCCTTTTGTATAAACGCTGTTGACGCTAATTTCGCCTTCCATCAGTTCGACCAGCTGTCGCACGATATTAAGCCCTAATCCGGTCCCTTCGATGTGGCGGTTCTTTTTTTCATCTACCCGTTTGAATGCATTGAATAAATAAGGGATGTTTTCTTTTTTTACACCTAGGCCCGTATCCTCAACGGAGTAGCAGACGCGTACCCTGTTAAGCGTTAGCCGTTCACATCGGACAGATAGCGTGACAGAACCCTTGTTTGTATATTTTACCGCATTATTCAGCAGGTTGATCAAAATCTGTTTGATGCGTACTTCGTCGCCGCAAAGCATGCTGGGAATGGAAGGGTCGATGCGAAGGCGAAAATCCAGTCCCTTTTCTTTGGCTTTGATCCAGATAATGTTTACGATTTCCGAAAAAAGCTCGCCTGTTTCGTAAGAGACATTTACGATCTCCATTTTGCCGGATTTGATTTTCGATAAATCCAGGATATCGTTGATGAGGGAAAGGAGCATCTTGCTGGCTCCCTGAATGTTTCGGGCGTTTTCCGTGATATCATCGGGAAGGTTTTCCCTTAGAATCATCTCGTTCAGGCCAATGATCGTATTGATCGGGGTGCGGATTTCGTGGCTCATGCTGGAAAAGAAATTGTTTTCAGCCTGGTTCAGCTCCTCGATTTCTTTCTTCTGCTTTTCAGAAAGCTCATATTCTTCTTCATAAAGACGGTTTTGGAATACGATCAGTATGCTGGTTAAAATTCCTGCAAGGATAACGGCACTGGCTGATTCAAAAAAGGAATGCCCGTATGCGGTTTCTGCTGCATATTCAGGCTGGTGGAAGGAAATATAATAACAAAACAGTGTTTCAGCAACGCAGATAATAAAAAATATAGGCATTCGCCTTCCTTTTAGCATGAGGCTGATATAGATAAAGCAGACGATGAACCATTCGGATACGCCGCCGTAAATTCCTCCCGGCGTGAACATGCTGACCGGAAAAACCAGAAGCATCAGGATGACGATAAAAGTCGCTCCCGTATTGATTCCCTGTTTCTGAATGCCGATTCGTACAACTACGCCCATATAAACGAGGCTGATTACTAATATGATGATATTGGAGAGATGAAATCCAATGAGCAGGATAAACATCAGGGCAACCATGCTG
>CAJUEB010000087.1 GCA_910585135.1 uncultured Eubacteriales bacterium | reverse complement strand
AACCGCTGGCAGAGCAGCACAGGTAATTTATCGCATGGCTGCTTCGCAAAACGGTCATTGGCAAAACAGTTCTGCGGATTGGCCGCTGGCAGAGCAGCACAGGCAGCTTATCGCATAGCTGCCGCCAAATGATGCGGGGCAATGAAGGGGAAATATATGGCGAAGAAAAAAATCACGCAAGTCGTATCGGAATTGCTTTCCGATTTTTTAACGGACGAAGGATATGCGCTTTATCATACGGAATTTGTCAAGGAGGGCAAGGACTGGTTTTTAAGGGTGTATGTGGATCGTGCTTCGGGAAATGATTACATTGGTACGGAAGACTGTGAGAAGATAAGCAGGTTTCTTAGCGAGAAGCTTGACGAGAAAGATCCGATCGAGCAGAATTATTACCTTGAAGTTTCGTCCCCGGGAATGGATCGGCCGCTCCTTCGGACAGAGCATTATGAACGATACGCCGGAAGTGAAGTAGATATCAGGCTTTACAAAGGAAAGGACGGAGCGAAGGAAATCCATGGAATTTTGAATGGGATTTCAGGTGACAGGATTACCGTTACGGATCATGACGGGAAGACATGGGAATTGCAATTATCAGAAATCGCCAAGGCGAATTTGGCTGTTATTTTCTAAATTAGGAGGATATGGAATAAAATGAATAAAGAGTTTATTGCTGCGATTGATGATTTAGTGAAGGAAAAAGGAATCTCTAAAGATATCCTGATTGAAGCGATCGAATCAGCATTGGTTTCTGCATATAAAAAAAATTACGGGACTTCCCAGAATGTAAGGGTAAGCATCGACAAAGAGGATGGAGATGTCGATGTCCTGATGAGAAGGGATGTCGTGGAAGAGGCAGAAGATCCGTTTACCGAGATTTCACTAGAAGAAGCGCTGGAGATCGATCCGAGATACCAGGTGGGCGATGTGGTGGAATACCAGGTGACGCCGAAGGATTTCGGACGGATCGCGGCGCAAACAGCAAAACAAGTCGTGGTGCAGCGTATCAGGGAAGCAGAACGCGGCATGATTTTTGATAATTATATCGACAGGCAGGGCGATCTCATTACGGGCGTGGTGCAGCGTATCAGTAACGAGACGATTTTCGTCAATATGGGAAATACGGAAGGCATTCTGGTAGCGGGTGAACGGGCGCATGGCGAACGCTATCGGGTAAACGACCGGATCAAGGCTTATATTATGGATGTGAGAAAAAGCGCCAAGGGTCCGCAGGTATTTCTTTCCAGAACCCATCCCGGCTTTGTGGAGCGGCTCTTTGAGCTGGAAGTTCCTGAGATCGAGGATGGTACGGTGGAAATCAGGAGCATTGCCAGAGAGGCCGGTTCGAGAACGAAAATCGCGGTCTATACCGATGATGAAAACGTAGATCCTGTGGGCGCATGCGTCGGGACTGGCGGCTCCAGGGTCAAAAATATCGTGGATGAATTATTTGGGGAAAAGATCGATATTACGACCTGGGATGAAGATCCGGCCGTGCTGATTAAAAATGTATTGAGTCCAGCGAAGGTTGAGGAAGTGATCATCGATGAAGAAAACCGGGCGGCAACGGTTGTCGTTCCCGATTACCAGCTTTCCCTGGCGATCGGCAAGGAAGGACAGAACGTGAGGCTTGCAGCCAGGCTTTGTGGCTGGAAAATCGATATCAAAAGCCATACCAAGTATTTTGGCGATGAAGACCCGGCGGAAATTGGACGTCTTAGTGAAGACAGTGACTACGAGGATGATGGCATTGCATATGTAGATGAATTGGAGGATGACGATTTCGAAGAGGACGATTTTTGGGAGGGTGATTCTGAAGAAGAATTCGGAGAAGAGTCTTTTGAGGAAGATGTTTCCGAAGGAGACGTCCTTGCAGAAGCCGATTTGGCAGAAAGCAATTTCGAAAAAGATTTAATGGCAGAAGAAGATCTCGAAGAAGGCTCTTTAACGGACGAAGCTGCTTTTGATGATGCTCTTGCGCCGGATACAGAAGACAGGGGCGATGGCATTGAAGAATAAAAAAACTCCGATGAGAAGATGCGTGGGATGCATGGAGTCAAAACCAAAGAACAGCCTGGTACGAATCGCATGTTATGAAGGAAATATCAGCGTTGACCCGACCGGAAAGGCAAAGGGCAGGGGCGTATATCTTTGCCCGGATCTGCGCTGCATGGAAAAAGCGCGCAAAAAGCGCGCGCTGCAAAGGAACTTTGAGATGGAAATCCCGGCTGAAACGATAGAAAAGATATTTGCAGAATTGGAGCAATATGAACAGGAAAGTGATTAGCTATCTGGGCTTTGCGAAAAAATCGGGAAACCTTATGGCAGGCGTCAATACCTGTACCTTTGCCCTGAACAAAGGAAAGGTGCGTCTGGTAATATTGGCGGAGGACATTTCCGAAAACAGCGAAAAGAAGATCATGAAGGAAATCAGGCGGCGTGGCGTCAGATATGTGAAATACGGAAACGGAGAAGAAATGTCACGTGCGATAGGCTCGCAAGGACGGAGCGTATTCGCGGTGTGCGACAGGAATTTTTCAGAAGCTATATTAAATGAAATAAACAGGGAAAATCAGTGAAGGAGGAAGTGCATATGAAAATAAAGGATCTGGCGGCAGAGCTTAATTTGACCGGAAAAGAGGTGCTGGAAAAGGCGAAATCGATGAATATCAGCGTGTCAAAGATAAGCGATGAGCTGTCAGCAATCGATGCGACTGCGGTAAAAAATACGATCATGAGGAGCGGTGCGCATACTGAGACGAAGGTAGTCAGGGCAAAGGCTAAAAAATCAGAGAAAGAGAAAAAGGATGACGAACCGAAAGTGACCGTTAAGGCCGCGAAAATTAAGTTGCCAGAAGTTAAGAAAGTAGCGAAATCATCTGCAAAATCCTCCACAAAGCAGACGACAGCAAAACCGCCTGTAGGAAAGCCGATTGTTCCCAAGGAGGTTGAAGGAAGACCAAAACCGCCTGTAGGAAAACCTGTCGTGTCAAAAGCGATGCTGGAAGAACGCTTAGCCAGGGAAGAAGCGGAAAAGCAAGCAAAGCTGGTACAGGCGGAAGCGAAAGTGCAGCCGGAAATAACTGAAAAAGCACCTGCCGCAGAACCGGTACCTTCCGAGACGCCTAAGACAGAAGAGACGAAGCCAGCAGAAGACAAAGAAACAAAAGAAGTAAAGGAAGTAAAGGAAACCCAGGAAACGAAAGAAGCAACGGCAAAAGCTTCAGAGGCAAAGACAGCGCCTGAAAAGCCAGATCCTGAAAAAACGGAGCCTGTCCGCAAGGAAGCGCCGAGACGTCTCAGCAGGCTTAAGATTGTCAAAAGGGCAGAGGATGTCAGACGCGAGGATGCTGAGGCGGCAGAGCGAAGAGCCGCTGAAAAACGGGAAGCAGAAAAGCGAGCTGCGGAAAAGAAGGAAGACCGGCAGAAAAGACGATCCGACAGGAAGCCTTCCGACCGCAGGGCTGGCTCGGATCGAAAGTCTTCCGACCGCGGATCAGACGGCAGGAAGCCGGGCGAGAGAAGAGCGGCAGGCCGTTTTGATAAAAAACGGGATAAAACGGAGCGGGGCGGCAGGCCGGAAAGAGCATCAAGGCCTATGGCAAGACGGGATGATCAAGCAGCATCTGATATGATGGCAAGCAGACCGGCTACAGGCCGCGGCGATAAGAAAAACAGGGAAAAGGATAAGGAGCGGGATAAGTTTGCCAAGTTGGAAAGAGGCGGCAAGAAAACATCCAGGCATCAGCCGAAATCCCTTGAAAAACAGGTGCGAAATAAGAGGAGCAATAAACCGAAGGCAGCACCAGAGCCGGAAGTGGAAGAAGTTGTATTGCCGGTAGGCACTGTTCTCATTAACGTGCCAATTACCGTAGCGGGCTTTGCAGAGCAGACGAAGACTACCGTTTCACAGATTATCATGACGTTGATGAAGATGGGCGTTATGGCTAATGTGAACCAGAATCTTGACGAGGATACCGTTGTGCTTCTGGCAGAGGAAATGGGCATCCAGGTAGCCATCGGCAAGGTCAAAGAAGAGACGAAAGAAGAAGGCATTGAAGATTTCGAGGATAAGGAAGAGGATCTGAAGCCAAGAGCGCCGATCATCACTGTTATGGGTCATGTAGATCACGGAAAGACATCGTTGCTTGACGCGATCAGAAAGACGAACGTTACCGCACAGGAATCAGGCGGCATCACGCAGCATATCGGTGCATCTGAGGTTGAAATCAACGGCCAGAAGATCGTATTCCTCGACACGCCGGGACACGAAGCGTTTACGGCGATGAGAGCAAGGGGTGCGCATTCGACCGATATCGCAGTGCTGGTCGTAGCGGCGGATGACAGCGTGAAGCCGCAGACGATCGAGTCCATCAGCCATGCGAAGGCGGCGGGCGTTCCGATCATCGTTGCGATCAATAAGATCGATAAACCGGGTGCGAATCCCGATATGGTAAAGGGCGATTTGGCGAACAACGGCGTACTGGTTGAAGACTGGGGCGGAGAAGTGATCAGCGTTCCCGTATCTGCGAAGACGGGAGAAGGCATTGTAAGCCTCCTGGAAATGATCCTGTTACAGGCAGAGGTGCTTGAATTAAAGGCAAATCCTGACAGGCTGGCGCAAGGTACTGTATTGGAAGCACGTCTCGATAAGGCAAAAGGTCCTGTGGCAAGTCTTTTGGTACTCAATGGTACGTTGAAATCAGGCAAAAGCATCGTTGCCGGAACATGTTCAGGCAAGATCAGGCTGATGACGAACGATAAGGGCGAAAAGGTCCGTATGGCAGGTCCTGCTACGGCAGTTGAGGTTTTAGGTTTGACAGAAGTGCCGCAGGCAGGCGATGTGTTCCATGCGGTGAAGGACGACCGCACAGCGCGGGAAATTGCAGAAAAGAGACAGTTGAAGCTTCGGGAAGAAGTGCTGGCAAGAAATGCAAGCACGACGCTCGAAGAGCTGTTCAGCCAGATTCAGGAAGGCGAAGTCAAGGAGCTGAACCTGATCATCAAAGGCGATGTGCAAGGCTCTGTCGGCGCGATCGTATCATCGCTTGAAAAGTTGTCCAATGAAGAAGCAAGGGTTAAAATCGTCCATACGGGCGTCGGTGCGGTCAATGAATCGGATATCATGCTGGCGGGAACGTCAGGCTCGATCATTATCGGCTTTAATGTCAGGCCTTCCGCAGCGGTCAGTGCCATTGCGGAGCGGGAAGGCATCCAAATCAGGACTTACAGGGTTATCTATGATATCATCGATGATGTAGAAAATGCTATGAAGGGTATGTTAGATCCTGAATTTAAAGAAGTGATTCTGGGAACAGTAGAAATAAGAAATACGTTCAAAGTTCCGGGTGTTGGCATCGTAGGCGGCGCTTACGTTACGGATGGCAAAGTGGTCAGAAATGAGCAGGTTCGCCTGGTAAGGGATGGTATCGTGATTCATGAAGGAAAAATCGCATCCCTCAAGCGTTTCAAGGATGATGCAAGAGAAGTGGCACAAGGTTACGAGTGCGGGATCGGCATCGAAAATTACAATGATATCAAAGAAGGCGATGTCATTGAGTGCTTCACCATGGAAGAAATTGAGAGAAACTAGGAGGCCATATGGGCAAAGGACACAGACAGGGAAGACTGGGTGAGGAAATTCGGCGGATCATAAGCGATCTGCTTCTGCGGGAGCTGAAAGATCCGAGACTGTCTGCCATGATCAGCATAACCGCCGTAGAAGTAACCAGCGACGGAAGCTATGCGACGGTATATCTTTCCGTGCTGGGGATGAATCCGCAGGAGGAAACAGCCGCATCGCAGCAGCAGGAAACATTGGAGGCTTTGCGAAATGCGAAAGGCTTTATCCGCAAGGAAATCGGCAGGCAGATTAAGCTCAGGCACGTGCCGGACTTGATCTTTAAAATCGATAAATCGATGGAATACGGCAGGCATATTTCTGAAATCATAGACAGCTTGGATATTTCACATGACGAGGAAGAATCATGAAAAGTAATGCATCGCTGAAAAAAATAGCTGGTTTGCTGGAAAACGCACAGAGCGTATTGATTTTTCCGCATATTAATGTAGACGGGGATGCGCTCGGTTCGGCGGCAGCTCTCTGCCGCGTACTGCGCAACATGAAAAAGGATGCGTGGATCTTGCTTGAGGGAGAAATCCCGTCGTATATCAGCTTCATGGATACGGAATTTTGCACGGAAGATGCGAATTGTATCACGCAGCCGGATATCTGCCTTTGTGTCGATTGCAACGAGGAGAGCCGGATGCCAAAGCGGGCAGACAAGTACAGGGCTGGGAAGGTGAGGCTCTGCATCGACCACCATGTTACAGAAGACGGCTTCGGGGATTATTATTATATCGATGGCGATGAAGCGGCGACTGCGCAGATCATCTACAAGCTGATTTTGGAAATGGATGCTGATATCGATAAAACCATCGCAGAATCGATCTATATCGGGATCAGTACCGACACGGGAGGATTTCAGTATTCCAATACGAGCGCCAAGACGCATGTTATCGCATCGAAGCTTTTTGAAAAGGGTATTGACCATACGGGCATCATGGTGCGGCTGCATCAGACCGTTCCCTTGAAAACCGTGCGCTTGCAGGCGGAAATCCTGGAGCGGATGGAGGTGCTGGCGGATGGAAGGGCGGCGATTTCTTATGTTTCCAAAGAAATGCTGCAAGAGCTTTCAGCAAGCCTTGATGATGCGGAGGGAAGCGTTGACCTGCTGCGCAATATCGAAGGCGTAGAAATGGCTGCTTTTTTAAAGGAAAGCGATGATAGCGTGCGGGTTTCCATGCGGGCGAAATCCTTTTCCGACGTGTATCAGATCGCAGCTAAATTCGGCGGAGGCGGCCATGCAAAGGCGGCGGGCTGTACGCTGCGTATACCACTAAAGGAGGCAGTGGAGGCGGTGAAACAGGAAATCATGGCTTATTGGGAGAAGCAAGGAAAATGAAGGACGGGATACTGGTCTTAAATAAACCGCAACATTGGACATCCCATGATTGTGTAGCTGTTTGCCGCAGCGTCTTGCGTAAAGCTGGCGTAAAAAAGGTTGGTCATGGCGGGACGCTAGATCCGATGGCTTGCGGTGTTTTACCGGTTTTTATTGGAAAAGCGACCAGGCTGATGGAATATACCGACTTGGATACGAAGACATATCGCTGCACGGCCAGGCTTGGGCTTGTCACAGATACGCAGGATGTGTGGGGACAGGTTTTGGAGGAGCGGACGTTTTCCGGGATTACAGAGGATGCGGTGCGAAAGGCATTGGGCTCTTTTCATGGGGAGATCGAACAGACTCCACCGCTCTATTCAGCGGTGAAAGTTGCCGGAAAGCGGTTGTATGAGTATGCCAGAAAGGGAGTCGATGTGGAGGTAAAACCGCGTAAGGTTTGCATCAGCTCCTTGATAATAGATGCCATCGATCTGGAAGAAGGAGAGGTTTCCTTTGCAGTAACTTGTTCGAAAGGCACGTACATAAGGACGATATGTCATGATTTTGGGAAGATTTTGGGATGCGGCGCTGTGATGTCGCAGCTGACCAGGACTGCCAGCGGAGTATTTGACCTTTCTCATAGCGTAAGCCCGGAAGCGCTGAAATCGATGGAAGCAGAAGAAATCGAAAGGCTTGTGATGGATATCGACCAGCCGCTCGTTTTTTTTGGCAAAGCATGCATGCCTTCTGACAGGGCGAAATATTTTGCCATGGGAAACAGCATCCGCTGGAATCAGGTCACTGTTTTGGAATCGCCAAAGGTAACGGACAGCGGGCGGCTCAATAAGCGAGGGCGGAGTTATAGCCGCTTATACCGTGTGTATTGTTCGGATTGCGGGTCGTTTTTGGGCATCGGTTATTATGACGATAAGGAAAACCTATTGAAGGCGGATAAGATTTTAGTGAGCAGCCAGCAAGCTGCAAAATAAAGATTTGCAGGCGAGCTGTCAATTGAAGCTCCGCCAGCAGACGGCGAGGCGGAGGCTTGCGGGCAGCCTGCCTTTCATAAAAAGGCCTGCGGCAGAGCGCTTTATGTGGTGAGGTTTCGCAGGATAAGCCTTGTGCGGACGGTGAAGAGGATTCAAAATGAAGATTTTTAATTCATTAGAAGAAGTTAAGAATATAGAACCAACGGTGGTAGCGCTGGGGAATTTTGACGGCGTACACAAAGGGCATCAGCAGATCATCAACAGGACGGTAAAAAGCGCAGAGGCGGCAGGCCTGAAGAGCGCTGTTTTTACATTTTCAAACCATACCAGGACTTTGCTGAAAAATCAGCCTGCGGTGAAGAATATCCTCTATGCGGAAGAAAAAGCTGCGATCATGGAAGAAATGGGCATCGATTATTTGTTTAATATTCCGTTTACACAAGAAATCCTCCATATGCCGCCGGTGCAGTTTATCGATGAAATTTTAGTAGGAGCATTTATGATCCGGGAAGCGTATTGCGGGTTCAATTACAGCTTCGGGCATAAGGCGGCAGGGACGCCGGAGCTTTTGATGCGGGAAGGCTTGAAAAAAGGGTTTGCCATTCACGTACAAGCACCTTATAAAATCGATGATATCATCGTCAGCAGTACGTATATCCGTAAGCTGATCGAAGAAGGCCGCATGGAGGAGTGCGCCAGGTTCATGGGCAGGATGTATGCGATCGGCGGCGAAGTGGTCGTCGGGAACAAGCTGGGCAGGACGATCGGGTTTCCGACCTCCAATCTGGTGCTGGACGAAACGATGGCCGCACCGCCAAACGGCGTGTATATTACTTATTGCAATTATAATGACGTGAAATATCCGAGCATCACCAATGTGGGAAACAAGCCGACGATCGGAACGTATAATAAGAATGTAGAAACGCATATTTTTAACTTTGATAAGGAGCTGTATGGCAAGCATATTAAAGTGGAATTCGTAAAGCGTACGCGGGAAGAACGAAAATTCGACAGCGTCGAGCAGTTGAGCGAACAGATCAAGAGCGACTGCATTATGGCGAAGGCGTACCATCGGGAGAAGGGCGTTTTGTAAAATGATTTTGAAAAATGAAAGATAGGGCGTTTAAGCCGGGATTTGCTAGCAAATGCGATTGCAGCAAATCCCGGCTTTTTGTATATGGAATGACAGCGGCTGTGCCGATGGTTCGCTAAAATCTTTAGCGGTGATGGAACGAATAAAGCTTAGGATTAGCAGTTTACTTAGATAAATAAATATGCTAATATATATATTGAAATTGCTAAGAATAACTGTGCTTTGCTAAGAATGCGATCAGGCAGGTTCTTTTCGCAAACATTTTTGGGCGGAGCATCAAGGGCAGTCCGATTAATAAAAATGGCATTGCGGGATTTTGTTTGGATGCAGCTGGCAATGCATTTCTGAGGGGAAATGCCCCTCCCCCCATTTTTGATGGGGGGGGGGTAGTATAATTGTGCGAGAAACAGGAAAGAAAGCAGCATACGGAATAATTTAGAGGGATGTTTTTAA
>CAJUEB010000086.1 GCA_910585135.1 uncultured Eubacteriales bacterium | reverse complement strand
AACCCTGCATCTGTGCTTCGGCAACATCCATTGATTTTTTGGCAATCGATACAGATGCTTGCTGTTGCAGTTCAAACTGCGCATATGCCATTGATACAGCAGCGATATCCATCGGTACTCTCCTCTCTTTGCATCTTCTTACAGTAATATATCGGCGGGAAATTGAAATAGTTTAGTTTTTTTTAAAATAAAACTGAAACAGGCGCTACATTATGTTAAAATGATACGACATGGAGGCAGTAATAATGAGATTAAATAAGTACATCGCATCGGCAGGAATTTGCAGTAGGCGCAAGGCCGATGAATTGATAGAAAACGGAAATGTAAAAGTGAATGGTGCGGTCGTAAAAACGATGGGCTGGCAGGTTGAGGAAGACGATGTGGTAGAGGCCAACGGCAGGGTGATCGAGGCAGTGAACAAGAAGATATATGTCGTCGTCAACAAACCGCTTGGGTATATCACCTCAATGCAGGATGAAAAGGATCGGGATACTGTAGCGGATTTGGTCGCAGATATTCCGCAGCGGCTTTTTCCCGTGGGCAGGCTCGACTACAATACGACAGGCCTTCTGATCATGACCAACGACGGGGAATTGACCCAGACCTTGACGCATCCCCGGCATGAAGTTTACAAGACGTATGTAGCAAAAGTGGCGGGCGTTATTTCCGATTCAAGACTTGCAAAGCTGCGCAAGGGCGTTGATATCGGAGGCTTTGTGACTTCCCCGGCAAAGGTCAGGCTGGTGAGACAGATGCCGCGTCATGCCGTTGTGGAAATCAGTATCAGGGAAGGAAAAAACAGGCAGGTAAGAAAAATGTTCGCCGCAGTAGGGAATAAAGTGCAGGAGCTTCATCGGACAGCCATCGGAGAGATCAGGCTTGGCCGACTAAAGGAAGGGCATTACCGCAAGCTGACCAAGGAAGAAATCGCCTACCTGAAAGGATTGTAAGCGTAAGGCTTTGGCAGATGACGCCAGATATCCTTGCAAAAGCTGGTTCAATGGGTTATCATTGGGAAAAAGATAGGCGCGAACCGATTTCGGTTCGCAGGCGAAATCCAAAAGGATGAACAAATGGATCAAATGAAAAACAAGTATGGTTTGGACAGGGTGATTGCACCACCGCAGGTTTTTCCCGCTTCCGCATGGCAGCTTGATAACAGCAGGGCGCTGCGAAACGGTGAGATGCGGGTCAGCCTGCGAAAGATACATATCGAAGGAACGAGCTTCCGGCAGATTTGCCAGGAGGCTAATAATGACGAAGAGATCATCAAGGAAAAAATCAAAGATATCGTTGCCAGAAGAGGCAAAATGCATAACCCGGTTACCGATACGGGCGGATTGCTGTATGGGGTGGTGGAAGAAATCGCTCCCGATTATGATAGCCGCCGGGAGTTTCGGCCAGGAGATGAGGTGATCTGTAATACATCGCTAGCGGGAATGCCTTTATATATTGATAAAATTACCAAAGTTGATCAGGTGTACAGCCAGGTCGATGCGGAAGGCTATGCCATCATGCTGCCGGGCGTTCCGGTAGTCAAGCGTCCCGCGGGGTTGCCGACGGATCTGCTGCTTTTCACCTTCAACGAATCGGGAACGCTATATACAGTTAGCAAAGAGGCGGTAGGCAAAAAGCGGTTTGTGGTGGTCGGCAACAATCCCATGATGAACCTCCTGTTTGGATATACCATCAGGAAAAGCGCCGGAAAGGAAGCTGAAATATACTGTATTTTTGATAGCAATACGGAGATTATTCTAAAGGGAGAGAAGATTGAAGCGCTTATGGCGCAGGTGTTCAATAAAATTTCTTATCATAATCTGCTGCGTCCGGTAGAATGCCTGCAAAGCTTCCAGGATGTGCCGCTTGTAGATATGTCCGTAAACTGCGCCGATATACCGGGCGCAGAGACTGTCAACATCATGGCGGCCAAATCCGGCGGAACTGTGATTTTTGCTAATTTTATCAGCAATTATAATATTGCGCTGTATGTGACGGAGGCGATTTCCAGAGACCTTAAAATCAGGTGTGCCGATGGATATCTGGAAAAGTACGATGAATATGACTTTGAAATCGTACGCGAATTGGCGCCATATTTTAAGGATGCCGTGGGTGTCCGCCAGAAGCTCAAATTACGGAATCGCAGCAAGGCCTGGGAAAGCGATTTGCCGAGCTATTATGATACCTATGGCCTTTCCCTTGCGGAGGATTTTGTGGCGGTAAGCAGAAGTATGCGGACTGTCATGGAAGAAATCGCGAGTGTTTCCAGATACGACTGCAACGTGCTGATTTCAGGCGAGACCGGCGTGGGAAAGGAAAAAGTGGCTAACATCATCCAGAAAAACAGTTCCCGGAAAGTGCAGCCCTTTATCAAGATAAATTGTGCGTCTATTTCCCCGGGGCTCATTGAATCGGAGTTCTTTGGATATGAGAAGGGCGCTTTCACGGGAGCGAATGCGGCGGGAAAGCGCGGGTATTTCGAAGCTGCCGATAACGGCGTGATTTTTCTGGATGAGGTAGGAGAGCTGCCGCTGGACATACAGGCGAAGCTGCTCCGCGTTATACAGGATGGTGAGTTTATCAGGGTGGGCGGCACAGAGCCTGTTAAAACCAATGTGAGGATCATATCTGCCACGAACAGGGATCTGGAGGAGCAGGTGGAAAAAAAGCGCTTCCGGCGTGACCTGTATTACCGCCTCAATGTTTTCCCGATCAAAGTGCCTGCGCTGAATGACAGGAGGGAGGATATCCCGCCGCTTGTCGATAGCTTTATTAGAAAGTATAATGACAAGTTCGGCGTCAGCAAGGATCTCGATGAAGATGTCAAGGAGTATTTGCAGGCACAGCCTTGGCCTGGGAATATCAGGGAACTGGAAAATGTGATTCAGCGGCTTATCATCAGCTGCAAGGGCGATCATATCACTGCTATGGATGCGATGAAAGAGCTGCATGCGGACATGATGGAAAGCGCAGGGTTTGATTTGAATAAAGAACAAGCGGATCGCGGTGAAATGGATTTGGGCTGCATGGTAGAGCATTTTGAACGGAGCATTATCAAATATGCTTGTGATAAATATGGCTCTACGAGAAAAGCCGCAAAAGCGATCGGTATCAGCCAGACGCAGTTTGTCAGGAAGAAAAATAAATACGGGATTTGATGCGTGCGGCAGTTTGGAGGCGACCGATTGGTGGCGACCAGCCGCTCGACATCGTAGTTCTCATCAGTAGTGTGGTCGTTTTGTTTCTGCGTCTTGCAGCAGCGAACCGAATATGCATCGCTTTTGCGCAGGGATTGAACCGAAAGCGGTTCGGAAATCCCTGCGCTTTTTGATTGCCGCTGTGCCATGCGCTCCGACGCCTTCTCCAAAATCCGCTAATTGCAATGCTGCCCGCAATTATTTTTTTTAAAGCAGGCAGCTTTGTAATCATGGCACGCGAATTGCTATATATAGAATTAAGCGAAAATGATGCGGCGTTTCTAAAGACGCATCACGCAGAAAGCATTGCGTGCATATTTTGATCAGTCAAAGGAATTTTATTTGTTAAACGCATTTTCAAATCAGAGGAGGACAAAACATGAAAAAAGGATGCCCTTACGGAACACACAGAGTGATTGAGCCAAAAGGCGTATTGCCGCAGCCGGCAGACGTGATCGATAACACGATGGAGATTTACGATAACGAAGTATTGCTCGATGTCATTACACTAAATATCGACTCCGCTTCCTTCACGGAAATCGTAAGAAGGACCTGTGATGGCAAGAAGCCCGCGGAGATTGAAGGCGACCAGGCGGAAATGGATAAGGTAAAAGAAACGATGAAATCAATTGTGGCGAAGGCGGGAAAGCACAAGAACCCATGGACCGGCTCAGGCGGTATGCTCATCGGCACGGTTAAGGAGATCGGGCCTGCTTATGTCGGAGACCTCGCCGTGGGCGATAAAATCGCAACGCTCGTATCCCTGTCGCTGACGCCACTCGTCATTGAAGAGATCCATGAAATGCGGCCGGCGATCGACCAGGTTGATATTACGGGCCAGGCGATTCTGTTCCAGAGCGGCATTTATGCCAAGCTGCCGGATGATATGCCGGAGGGGCTTGCTCTTTCCGTACTGGATGTAGCCGGCGCGCCTGCGCAGGCGGCGAAGCTTTCGAAGCCTGGCGATACGATTCTCGTAATCGGAGGCGGCGGGAAATCAGGGCTTCTCTGCTTGTACGAAGCGAAGAAAAGAGTGGGCGTGACCGGCAAGGTGATCTGTGCCGCAGGCTCACAGAAATCAGAGGACAGGGCGAGAAAGCTTGATTTGGCGGATGAGTATTTCCATATGGATGCAGCGGATGCGGTCGGCATGTACAATAAGATCATGGAATTAACGGATGGAAAGCTCTGTGATGTAGTCATTAACTGTGTCAACATTGAAAATACAGAGATGGCATCTATTCTCTCCTGTAAGGATGACGGCACTGTTTATTTCTTCTCCATGGCGACCAGCTTTACGAAGGCGGCTCTTGGAGCAGAGGGCGTTGGCAAAGATGTCAATATGATCATCGGAAACGGGTATACGAAAGGACATGCCGAGATTACGCTGCAAGTTTTGAGGGAACACGAAGGGATCAAGAAGTTGTTTGAGGAAATGTACGCATAGGAACGTTTCTTTTTCGCCTTTATCGCTTTAGTCAGAAAGGAGAACCAAATGGCTATTAGGAATTGGAAGGATATCCCCCTTTGGAAGGATGTAACCGACGAGCAGTGGAACGATTGGCACTGGCAGGTAGCAAACAGGTTAAATACCGTTGAACAGATCCGGCAGGTGATTCATCTCACTGCGGAGGAAGAGGCTGATATCGCCAAAGTAATGAATGGCTTCCGGGTCGGCATTACCCCGTACTACGCATCCCTGATGGATGCGGATGATCCGAGCTGCCCCGTCAGGATGCAGGCAGTCCCGGTGATTGAGGAAACGCATAGAACAGAAGCGGATATGCTTGATCCGCTTCACGAGGATGAGGACTCGCCAGCGCCGGGATTGACGCATCGGTATCCTGACCGGGTGCTGTTTCTCATTACCGACCAGTGTTCCATGTATTGCAGGCATTGCACCAGGAGAAGGCTTGCGGGGGAAACGGACGGAGCAAGAAGCAGAGAGGATATCGACGCGTGCATCGATTACATCAGGAGGACGCCGGCCGTAAGGGACGTTCTTCTTTCAGGCGGCGACTGCCTCTGCGTTTCGGATCAGACGCTGGAATACATCTTCCGCAAGCTGCGGGAAATCGACCATGTTGAAATCGTGAGGCTGGGCTCGAGAACCCCTGTCGTAATGCCGATGCGCATTACCGATGAACTGTGTGATATGCTGAAAAAATATCATCCGGTGTGGCTGAATACGCATTTTAATCACCCGAAGGAAATGACGCCGCAGGCACAAGCGGCCTGTGCAAAGCTGGCGGATGCAGGCATTCCGCTGGGAAACCAGTCGGTTCTTCTGCGGGGCGTCAACGATGATGTCCATGTGATGCGAAACCTGGTTCATGTGCTGGTGAAAAACAGGGTACGCCCATACTATATCTATCAGTGCGATCTTTCGCTTGGCATCGGGCATTTCAGGACGCCTGTATCGAAGGGAATCGAGATTATCGAAGGCTTGCGGGGGCATACCTCCGGGTATGCGGTTCCGACCTTTGTCGTAGATGCGCCGGGCGGCGGCGGCAAGACGCCGGTCATGCCGCAGTACGTCATTTCACAGACGCCGGATAAGGTGATCCTGCGAAATTATGAAGGCGTGATTACGACCTATACAGAGCCGGCAGGGCTGCCGCCGCTCAAATGCAGCTATGAGGCTTGCAAGGACGTAGGCGGTTACCGCTATGAAGGCGTCGCGGGGCTTGCGCAGGGAGAAAGGATGTCCATGGAGCCAAGCGGGCTTTTGCGGCACGAAAGGAACAAGAAATAGGCGATGTTTTTACTGGAAGAGCTTTCACGGAAATATAAGACGGTTTCCATCGTAGGGATGGCGAAGAATGCGGGAAAGACCACGGCGCTCAATTACTTGATCGAGGAAGCAATGGATGAAGGGATCATATTAGGAGTCACTTCTACGGGGCGGGATGGTGAAAGCACGGATCTGGTCACTGGCACGGAAAAGCCCAAGGTGTTCCTGGATACGGGAACGATCGTATCCGTGCCGGAGCAGCTTTATGAGCTGGCGGATGCAGGTCTTGAAATCCTGCGGATGACGGAATATGGCTCGTCCATCGGACGGATCATGATCTGCCGGGTAGCGCACAGCGGATATATCCAGGTCGCAGGTCCTGTGATCAATGACAGCCAAAAGAAGCTGTGCCGGGAAATGCTGGAGCTGGGTGCGGAGCTGGTGCTGATCGATGGTGCGATCGACCGCAGATCCATCGCTGCACCGGGAACTTCCGATGCGATCATCCTCTCGACGGGGGCGGTGTTATCGAGAAACATGAACAAAGTGATCGAGGAAACCGCCCATACGGCCTGCATTTACCGTCTGCCGTGTCTCGAAGCAGGGACGGCCAGGGATGAGATTACCAGTAATTTAGGGCAGGAGCGGCTCATGCTAATCGGAGGGGGCGGCGTTCGTATCCTGGATGCTGGCACAGGGCTGGGCGCAGGGAAATTCCTCGATGGACAGATCGACGAACATACGGAATGCATTTATGTGCCGGGTGCTTTTACACAGAGTACCGTAGCGGATATCAACCCGAAAAAATTAAAGGATATTACGTTTGTCTTAAAAGACCCGACTAAGATCTTTATTGAGCCCGTTTCATGGGGGCGGCTCAAAAAGAGAGGGCTTACGGTAAAGGTGCTGGAAAATATTGAGATCGCTGCGATTACGGTAAATCCTTACGCCCCAGGCGGATATGCCTTTGAACATGAGACTTTATTAAACGGAATGCAGGAAGCGATACCTGATATTCCCGTGGTCAATGTGATGTTATAGCAGCATGATGCTACAGAAACATGACGTGATAGAACTGTGAACTGATGGAAAGGAATGCAGATGATTACACCGAAACGGCTAGCGAACATGAAAACCAGAAAAGAGACGGGGCTTGATTATGTCGTATCGGCGATCAATCTGCTGACACCATTTGGCACAAAACAGATTAAGGAGCAGAAGCCTTTTTTTCCGGGACAGGAGGATGCATTGCGCAGGGAGCTTGGACGCGTCCAGTCCATGATGGAGATCGCCGCAGCGCATGCAGCGGATATCGGGATGCTTCAGGAAAGCCTCATGGTGATGAAAGACATTACGTTTAGCATCGAGCGGGCGAAGGATTCCGCTTTGTCCGTGGTCGAATTATTCGAACTGAAATCGCTTCTTTTGCAGATGGAAAAGGTCATGCAGATGGCAAAAAAGCTGGATTTTCCGCCGGAGCTTGTGCCGGAAGATACATCGAGCCTGCTGGATGCGCTGGATCCCGGCGGGGAGCGAATGAACACTTTCTATCTTTACGACAGCTTCTCCGAAAGACTGGGTGGGCTTCGGAAACAGCAGAAGGAGGCAGAGAGGGAAATCCGTAAGCTGCAAAAGGCGCAGAAGGCGGTCATCAAAGAAAAATACGGCCTGGCTCTGACGCCTAAGTTCGAGCTGGTGGTGTCCAAAAGTGATTCGCAAAGTATAAAGATGATTGATGAGATTACCGAACTGACAAGATCCGGCGAGGATTATATGTCAGTAACGTTTTCCCTGGCGGCCACCCGTGAGGTGGATGAACTGATCAGGAAGTGCGACGGCCTTATGAACGAGATCGAAGATGAGGAATTATGTGTAAGGGAACGGCTGTCAGGGGAAATTTCCGCATATGAAACGGTGCTTTTGGAAAACTGCCGCAGGATCGGAAATCTGGATATCACGCTTTCCAAGGCGTTATATGCGGAAAGGCATACTTGCGTGATGCCGGAAATCACAGCGGAGCATGTGCTTGTCTTTGAAGAAGGGCGGAATCTTCAGGTGGAAGATGCGCTGCACGCTAAGGGCGAGGCATACTGCCCGGTCAGCATTGCGCTTGCAGATGGCGTGACGTGCATTACGGGCGCGAATATGGGTGGAAAAACCATTTCGTTAAAGCTTGCCGGAATGGTGGCGATTCTGGCGCAGTACGCTTTCTTTGTTCCATGCAAAAAAGCCAGGGTGGGGCTTTCCAATTATATGCAGATTTTGATCGGCGACAGCCAGTCGATCGAGCGGGGGCTTTCCAGCTTCGGCAGCGAGATGGAGGAGTTGAAGGAAATTCTTGACAACAGCAAAGACAGATCCCTGCTTCTCATCGACGAAATCGCCAGCGGCACCAATCCGGCGGAGGGATTAGCGCTTACGAAAAGCCTCGTGGATTACCTGAAAGATAAGGCGTACATTTCACTGATCACGACGCATTTTGAAACGGTGACGTTCGATGCGGACGTTAAGAATATGCAGGTCAGGGGTCTTGCGGGGGCGGATTTTGCAAAGCTTGACAAAGAAATCAGATATGCCGGAAGACAAGAACGGATCAAGGTTATTGCCAAATACATGGACTACAGGCTGATGCCTGTGCATCATATGAAAGAAATTCCCAAGGATGCATTGAATATCGCCAAAATGCTTGGCATAGACAGAGCTATCATAGAGAAAGCGAAGGATTATATAAGTAAAGGAGAAAAAGGATGAAAAGCAAGCTGAATTTAGATCCCAAGGTGATTGAGAGCGCCCGCTCCTGCGCCGCAAGGATCGCGCAAAGCATGCAGGCGTTTATTGACAGGCATACGACTGTCAGCACGGAGAGAACGATTTTAAGGCTTTTAGGCGTAGATGGCGTGGATGAGGTGGAAACGCCGCTTCCGAATGTAGTCGTAGACCAGGTGAAGGATGCCGGAGGTCTTTCACGGGGCGTCGCTTACTGGATGGGAAACGCTATGATCCAGACGGGTAAAACCCCGCAGGAAATCGCGGAGGAAATGGCGGAAGGAAACCTTGAAATTACAAAGCTTCCGTTGGCATCTGCAAAGGAGGCGGAAGAAAAGATCATGCCGCAGGTTCTGGCCGCGCTGAAAACCATCAGGCAGCAGACGGAAAAGAGAAATCAATATTTGCAGACCATCGGGGAAGGTCGGCGGCCGTACCTTTATGTGATTGTGGCAACTGGAAATATTTATGAGGATGTGGTGCAGGCGCAGGCGGCAGCGAGACAGGGCGCTGATATCATTGCCGTGATCAGGACGACTGCCCAGTCCCTTTTGGATTACGTTCCTTATGGTCCGACGACGGAAGGATTTGGCGGGACTTATGCGACGCAGGAAAATTTTAAGATCATGAGAAAGGCGCTCGATGAGGTCGGCGAAGAGGTCGGTCGATATATCAGGCTGTGCAATTATTCATCGGGAATGTGTATGCCGGAGATCGCAGCGATGGGAGCGATCGAACGCCTGGATGTCATGCTCAATGATGCGCTTTACGGGATTTTATTCCGGGATATCAATATGCAGAGAACGTTGATTGACCAGTATTTTTCGAGGGTTATCA
>CAJUEB010000085.1 GCA_910585135.1 uncultured Eubacteriales bacterium | reverse complement strand
GAAGAAATGCTGAAGGCAAACGGCGAAGAAATGAAGGGTAAGACCGTTGCAATTTCAGGATTTGGTAATGTAGCATGGGGTGCTGCTTGGAAATTACAGCAGCTCGGTGCTAAGTGCGTTACGATCTCAGGTCCTGACGGATATATCTACGATCCAGAAGGAATCTCTACAGACGAAAAGATCGCTTACCTGCTCGACCTCAGAAATTCCGGAAAGAACATCTGCGCACCTTATGCTGAAAAGTTCCCTGGAGCTAAATTCGTTGCTGGCAAGAAGCCTTGGGGCGTTTGCAAAGACTTCGACGTTAAGGTTGATCTGTTCATCCCTTGCGCAATGCAGAATGACGTACATATGGAAGACGCTAAGAACATCGTTGACTCCGGCTGCAAATTCTACTGCGAAGGCGCTAACATGCCGACAACAAACGACGCTCTCGTTTACCTGATGGATAAGATGGTTGCTGTAGGTCCTGCTAAGGCTGCAAACGCTGGCGGCGTTGCTTGCTCTTGCATCGAAATGGGACAGAATGCAGGACACACTGTATTCCAGCACGAAGATGTTTATGAACAGCTTCACCAGATCATGAGAAACATCTACAACGCTTGTGCAAACGCTGGCGAAACCTATTATGGCAACAAGAACGCTCTGGTACAGGGTGCTAACATTGCCGGATTCGAAAGAGTTGCAGAAGCTATGATGGCACAGGGTTTGGTATAAATCTTAAGTCTTGCATAGTTTAACACAAATAAAATACACAAAAAACTCCGGCGTTCATGCGCCGGAGTTTTTCATGTCCTGTCTTTATCAATGAGATGCTTCGATTATTCCCCGAAAGGCGAAACATCTTTTGTAACCTTTAGGTTTGTTTACATGCTGATATTGTAATGATATTTTCACTTTTATGATCGTTTTATAAAAGATCCTCCGCCTTAAATGCCGCATACCCTTCATAATAGTAACTATGGTCGATGCCTTTCATATAGACTTCACGGCTATTGATATCGTCAGTCAATGCGTTTTCTAACAGATGTTTGATTTCAAGATCTTTAATTGGGCTGCGTTCCATCGCGAGCAGATAATCCTCTTTATCAACCTTACTCCAGTCAATAACTTTTTGAAGTTCAGTCTTAAACATAAGATCAAGCCAAATGCGGATACTGCGCCCATTTCCCTCTCTGAAAGGGTGAGCAATATTCATTTCCACATACTTTTCGACGATTTCGTCAAAGTTTGATTGTGGCATTTTATCAATATTCTCAAGTGCTTCCTTAAGATACATCGCTGGAACAAACCGAAAATTGCCCTTTGCTAGATTTACCGTTCTGATTTTGCCTGCAAAGTCGTAAATCTCATCAAAAAGATATCTATGAATCGCCAGAAGCGATGAAAACTTGCCAGGTTCTAGTTCGTCTAAACTGCCATTTTCAAAAAGTTCTACCGCCTTTTTCTTACTGAGACGCTCTTCCTCACGCGCAAGACCGACGGAGTTTGTAAGTCCTAATTTATTTTCCAGTACCATGCTGCCTCCTAAAAACACTCACTTCCGGGCAGATATAAAAATTTAGGATTATTATATCACACCCCTTCATTCCAATCCATTGTTTTGTGGCTTTATAAACACACGCCGAAACCCCACTACTACATGAAAAGATGCCACTACCTTACCTTCGCCTGAAAAATCACCGTACCATCGGCAAGCTTTCCGACCACGAGAATGCTGCCAGCCTGCATTTCCTGATACAAATGGATCTCATCACCGAGACGTGCTTCCTTTACAAAATTGATCGTAAAATCCGTATGCCCTTCCAGCACCTTTTCTACCATATCGGCATAGCGGCAGTTATTGACGTGTTCATTTTCATCCAGATCTTCTTCCGTAACGTTATGGCTGCCGATCAGCGTCAACGCCTCATCATTGATATTTAGCTTGGCGATTCCGTCTGCAAACGCTTTTCGCTCAATATAGTTTCCTTCAAAGCTCACGCCATTTCGCTCGATTTTGCGTGTCACGAAATTGATCACGCACCACTGGCTCGTTCCCACAGTCGCCAGTTTCCCGCTTTCATCGTAAATATAATAATCCCGGAAAAAAGTCACGCCCTTCTGTTTTCTCGGAAAGGTCCTCATCTGATATGCTGCGCCTGCCTTCATCGCCAGGTGAACTTGAAACCTGAGCTTATTGAGTACCCAGATTAAATTATCCTTCATCAGATCTGCCCAGCCTACGCCGAGCTGGTCGGCGTGTTTGATCGCCACATTCTCAAAGACGTGCATCAAGCTGGACGCTTTGATCTTTCCATTTTGATCAAAGTCCGATTTCGTAAAGCGCAAGTCTTCTTCATACATCAATACTGTTTCATTGTTTCCGTCATGCTCCATTTTTTGTCTCCTATTTTTTTCTTCCTTCGTTTATGAATTTAATGAACGGGCGAAACTGCCAATTATCCTTCGTAAATAGATTATATTAATAAGTGAATAAACGAAACTGCCGACTATCTTTCATGAATAGATTATATCAATAAGCGAAGCTGCTCATTATCTTTCACAAATGATGAATCTAATCTTAATATTTTCAATGCATCGCCCTTTTTTAGCCATAGTTATTCGATCGATTTCAGAGCCTCCGCCATATTGATCCTGCGAAGCTTGCGCCGCATAATGATATCGACGATCAGCGCGAAGCAAATGACTGTAAGCACTGTATACAGATAGCTCATAGGCTCAATCACTTCATTAAAGGATACGATATCGACCGATATCCTGCTCATGATAAACCGATGCAAGGCAACTCCTGCCGGAAGCCCTGCGGCAATCCCTAAGATGACCAGGACGAAATTCTCACGAAATACATAAGCACCCAGCTCCCGCGGATAAAATCCCAATACTTCAACCGTCGCAATCTCACGCTCCCGTTCAGTAATGTTGATATTGCTGAGATTGAACAGCACGATGAACGCCAATGCGCCTGCACAGCAGATCACCAGGATGATGATATAGTTCAGGCTCACCATCATGTCATCTATGTGCGCCTTGAAATCCTCATTAAGGGATATTCCGATGATGCCGTCAAAGCCATTGATTTTCTCGGCCATCTGGTGTACATCGCTTTCCGCAGAAAACGTCACATACATCAGCGACGGCTCATATTCCTTCCCAAAGACCGTTTCATAGGTTTTATCGCTGATGAACAGATAATTGGATACATAATTCTTATAGATGCCGGAAATCGCCAGCGTCACGCGTTTGGTATCATCGTATTCGATCTCAACGGTATCGCCCGCCTGCACGCCGAGCATTTCCGCCATTTTATCATTGATGATCGCTTCTCCCTCCGCAGGATACGAAACCGCCCCGGACGCCTCATCTTGAAAATGGAACGCCTTTGTAATATTTTTATCACCTGTTATCACCAGATTACAGGATTTCACCGTATCGCCATGGCGAAGATTGACCGAGGCTTGCTGCAAAATAGCAGTGCTTTTTACCTCCTTGTACTGCGTTTCGAAATCCGTACGTTTTGCTTCATCAATTTCTTCTGAAAAAGCAGCCGTCATATCATACCGTTCGACCGATGTGTACTGCTGCTGCCCGATCCCTGCAATAGAATCATCGATGCCGAATCCTGCCAGCACCAGTGCCGTACAGCCGCCGATCCCCAGCACCATCATTACCATCCGTTTCTTATAACGCAGGATATTACGGGCAGTTACCTTATGCAAAAAGCTCAGGTGATTCCATAGAAAGCCGATATACTCCAGTATGATGCGCTTTCCTGCCCGCGGCGCTTTCGGCCGCAGGATCGCAGCAGGCATATGTTTTAACTGTCCCCGGCATGCGAAATAAGTAACGCCCATAGAGCAGAGCAGGGAAACTGCCAGCGATATGATGGCAAGCGGCCAGCTAAAATAAACGGCAAGCGGCGCAAAGCCAAACATCATGCCATAAGCGGTCCAGATCGCCAGCGGAAAATAACGCGAACCTGCGAAAAATCCGGCAATGCATCCGATAACCGCCGCCGAGCCGGAATAAAACATATATTTGGACATAATTTTCGCAGAGGAATACCCCAGCGCCCGCAGTGCGCCGATCTGCGTCCTTTCCTCCTCAACCATCCGCGACATCGTAGTGGAACACACCAACGCGGCAATGAGGAAAAAGAACACAGGGAATACCTTCGCGATACTGTCAACGATATCCGCATTGCTTTCAAACGAACTGAACCCTGCGTTATCATCCCTCGTCTGGACAAAAATTTCCGCCGCAGAAAGCCCCGCAAGTTCCGCTTCGGCATCGGCAAGCTCCGCCGCTCCCTGCGCAAGCTCCGCCTCAGCCGACGAAAACTCCCTGTCAGCCTTGGCTTTCCCCGAACGGTACGCATCATAGCCGCTGTCAAGCTGCGCTTCCCCTTCGGAAATGCGCTGTTCCTCTCCTGCAATTTGGGCAAGGCCATCATCAATCTGCTGCAAAACACCCTGTGCGTAAGCGGCCTGCCCCTGCAAAGCTTGAATTTCCTCTTCCGTTGCCGTACCGCTTGCATTCGCCTCTGCCAGCATGGCGTTGATCCCGGAAAGGGTCTCTGCCGCCTGGCTTCTTTGCCCGGTAAGGGACGCTTTCTGCTCTGCCAGCGCAGATTTTCCCGCCGCAAGCTCCCGGCGCTTTGCATCCAGCGTGTTCTTCGTTTCCCCCAGCTTCGCATACGCCGAAGACTTCTCCCGGTTCAGTGCATCTTTTCCATCGGCAAGTTCCTGCTCGCCTTCATTGATTTCCTGCTGTGCCTCTATTACGATCTCATCGCGCCGAAGCTGCGTCCGTGCTTCGGCTGTCTCCGTTACCTGCTTTTCACAAGCCTTGATATTTTTCTCATATTCATCACTGAAAACAAATCCCTGCTTCTCGCAGGCCAGAAACATTTCCGTAAAGTATTCAGCGGTAAACCCCGCACGGGGCATATATACATAGGCGCTAACCGAACCATCGCCTAAAGATGTCGTACCCCGGTCGGTCTTCATCAGATAATACGGTGATTTAACGATGCCGACGATCGTGTAAGCATCACAAGCAAGGGAGTCTATCGTTTCCTGGTCGTTTTCATCGGTTACCTGAATGGTTTTGCCGATATCCTGCTCCGTATAAAAATGGTCGTCCGCCACGCACTCGCCCGCTTTTTCAGGCATCCTGCCCGCCTGTAAATCCAGACGATTGATATCCTCCGTAACAGAATGCCCCCGCACGACGATGGAATTGCCCTTCTGGTTCACCGAAAAGAAATCACAGGATACAGCGCCCTCCGCCATCTTTACTTCCTCCATGGCCTCAAAGGCTGCTTCATCCTCCTGCGTAAAACCATAGTTGGAAATCAGCCTGTAATCAAACAGCTTGTATTTCGCCACATATTGATCGCAGGTTTTCATCATGGAGTCTTTGGTATTCTTAACACCCGTAAAAAAGCCGACGCCCAAGGCGATAATGGCCAAAATGGCCATATACCTGCCAAAGCTTCCAAATATGGTTTTCCTTATATTCTTGGAATAAACGCTTCCCGCCATCTTTCTCTCCGCTTCTTTTTCCACTCGAATTTCTTCTGCCGTCCGGCCATCACCTGGTTTTCTACCATTTGCTTTTTCTGCCGCCTGATCTGCCCTGCTGCTTTCCTACCACTCGATCTGCTCGATCGAAACCGGGTTTTCATTTTGTTTCACCGATGCGACCGTCCCGTTCTTGATGCGCACGACCCTGTCCGCCATCCCCGTCAGGGCTGAATTGTGGGTGATGATCACCACCGTCATGCCTGTTTTCCGGCAGGTTTCCTGCAAAAGCTTGAGGATCGCTTTGCCCGTCTCGTAATCCAATGCGCCCGTAGGTTCATCGCAGAGAAGCAGCTTGGGATTTTTCGCCAAAGCCCGTGCAATCGCCACGCGCTGCTGCTCGCCGCCGGAAAGCTGCGCCGGAAAATTGTTCATCCGCTCCTTTAATCCCACCACCTCCAGGACAGCCCTGCTGTTTAAAGGCTGATCGGAAAGCTGTGAAGCGATTTCCACATTTTCCAGTGCCGTCAAATTCGGGATTAAATTATAGAATTGAAAGACAAATCCGATATCGTGCCGCCGGTATGCCGCCATCTGCTTGGCATTAAGCGATGAAATATCCTTACCGTCCAGCATCACACGGCCTTCGGTTAGGGTATCCATGCCGCCGAGGATATTGAGAAGCGTCGTTTTCCCCGCGCCCGACTGCCCCACGACGACGCAGATCTCGCCCTGCTCTATTTCAAAGGTAACGCCTTGGAGCGCCCTGACCTCCACATCGCCTGTTTTATATACTTTGCCCGTGTTTTCAAAGGTTACAAATGACATATTGCCTCCATGCGGCGGCTTACCAGCCCCGCCTCCGGCATCGCCGGCTCCTTCCTGATTAAACTTATTTTATTGTACTATTTTTGACACCGAATATCCATATCTGTCCCTTATTTTACTATAATTATCCTACAATAATTTAAGAAGAATTTTTCAAATATTAGGAATCTTTTTCCAGGGTTTTGTTTGCCCTCTGACTATGATACAATCGAATAAGGACAATACCAACCGTATAATGTATAAAAAATGTACGATATGTCCAAACTTCGAAAGGATTCGAGAGGAAGATTATTATGAGTACAGAAATTGCTATTTCCGGCCTTGGCCTTTTAGTTGCTTTTATTGGAATGGCCATCTTGATTTTCAAACGGGTCTCCCCCATCATCATCGGACCTTTGGCTGCGATCATCGCATGCCTTGCGGGCGGGATTCCCCTATTTAAAGGAGTAACGGAGACTTATATGTCCGGCGTTTCCGGCTTTTTCCTATCCTATTTCTTTATTTTCCTTTTGGGAAATATCTTTGGAAACATTTATCAAAATTCCGGGGCTGCCGCGAAAATCGGCGCGATCATCTCAAAAAAATTCGGTGCAAAGCACTGTATGCTGGCGTGCATGCTCTCGGCGGCCATTTTAAGCTACGGCGGGATCAACAGCTTCGTCATCATCTTCTCCGTATACCCGATCGCGCTCAAATTATTTGAGGAAGCGGATCTGCCGACGTATCTGCTGCCGGGAATCGTCTGCGGAGGAATGTGGACCTTCGCCATGACCGGTCCATTCACGCCGCAGATTCCAAACGTCGTTTCCATGCAATACCTGGGAACGCCTTCTTATGCCGGACTTCTGCCAGGGCTTTCCGGTGCACTCGTCATGGTGATTTGCATCGTCCTGTTCATGAACTATTCCGCGAAAAAAGCGCGCCTGCGTGGTGAGCATTTCCAGTGGCCTGAAGGCGTAAACCGTATCGATGAAGACACGAATGCACCGAGCGGCATTATTTCCATCATTCCGCTGGCATTGGTACTGCTGATCTTCAATTTAACGAAGCTTGATATCATCATCTGCCTTTTGATCGGCATCCTCTCAGCGCTGATCCTGTTCTGGAAGCACCTGCCAAAGGAGGATATGCTGCATATGTTCAACAGCGCCGCATCTTCTTCAGTCGTCGTGATCATCAATACCGCAGTCATCGTTGGATTCGGCTCTGTCGCAAAGATCACGCCGTTTTATGCTTTCGCTACAGATGTCCTCACCAATTCCGATGCGAACCCTTACCTCGTTGCCGCTGTAGGCGCTAACGTCTTTTCCGGCATCCTCGGTTCTGCTTCGGGCGGTATTTCTCTCATGTATGAGACGCTCGGCGATACCTTTTTGGAGTATGCGCAGCAAGGCTACAACATCGAATTCATTCACAGGCTCTGTGCCGACGGCTGCGGCGGGCTGGATTCCCTGCCATGGAACGGCTCGATCGTATCCGTATTTGCCATCTGCAATACGACGCACAAGCTTTCTTATAAATACAATTTCGTTACCTGCTTGGTCGTTCCGATCGCGGCAACCTTCCTCGTCGCGCTGCCGCTTGCAATTATTTTCGGTTAGGGAGGAACGCAGAAAAGAGGCGAAAAGATGGAAAACGTTTCCTATCAAAAAACGGGCAATACTGCCCTCATTACACTGCATAAGCAAGACACCATGAATGCCCTGTGCAAAAGCCTGATTGCCGATATCAACGCTGGATTAGATCAGGCCGAAGCGGATGCCGAAATCTATACCATCGTCATCACTGGATACGGCAAAGCTTTTATCGCCGGGGCGGATATCGACGAGATGTACGGAAAATCACCATCGGAAATATGGGACTGGTCTGCACTGGGAAGCAGCCTGAACCTCCGCCTTGAGAAAATGCCCTGCCCTGTTATCGCCGCCATCAACGGATATGCGCTGGGAGGCGGACTGGAGCTGGCGATGGCCTGCGATATCCGCATCGCATCCGGGAATGCTAAGCTAGGTCTTCCCGAAGCGGGGCTGGGCGTCATATGCGGCGCTGGCGGGACGCAGCGCCTGCCGCACATCGTCGGCGAAGGCATTGCCAAGGAAATGATCTTTACCGGTAAAACAATCGATGCCGAAGAAGCGTATCGCATCGGCCTTGTCAACCGGGTGGTATCCCCTGACGCGCTTCTCGAAGAAGCATTTGCGCTGGCGAATTCCATCAATCAAAATGGACAACTGGCAGTCAGGGCTGCCAAGGAAGCCGTGCGTTTTGCACGAAATGCCGGAATTGAAGATGGATGTATCCTGGAACGCCAAAAATTCAGCGCCCTCTTTGAAACGGAAGACCAAAAAACCGGCATGGGCGGATTTTTGCGAAAAGAAAAAAATATCGTATTTAAAAATAGATAGAAAGGTTACCATGACTGCAAAATTTATCACTGCCAAAGAGGCAGCCAATCTCATAAAAGATCGTTCCACCGTGGCCATAGACGCTTTTATCAGCTTCTGCCTGGCCGATGATATCCTCGGTGAAATCGAGGCGCGTTTTGTGCGGGAAGGACACCCGCGCGATTTATCGGTAGTGAACGTTGCCGGAATCGGCGGCGACGGCAAAGACCGGGGCATCAACCACTTTGCACATGAAGGGTTGATCCGCCGCTTTCTCTGCTCGAATTTAAGCCTCGCCAACAAGATGTACCCATTGATCATGGACGGCTCGATTCCGTGTTTCATGATTCCCCAAGGCGTTCTCTCTCATATGATGCGCGCCATCGCTTCGGGAAAGCCAGGCGTCATTACCCAGGTCGGCATGAAAACCTTCGTCGATCCGCGCAATGACGGCGGCAGCATCAATGATACGGCAAGAGCCTGTGAGGATAAGCCCGTCGAGCTGATTTCCATCAAGGGGACCGACCACCTCTTCTACCCTGCGTTTCCCATCGATGTAACCATTATCAAAGGGACGAAAGCCGACCGTCAGGGAAATATTTCCCTGGAAAAGGAAGCGATGCACCTGGAACAGCTGGAAATGGCTACGGCGGCCAGAAATACCGGCGGCATCGTCATGGTACAGGTAGATGAAATCGTTGAAAACGGCGATATCCATCCGCAGATGGTGACAGTTCCCGCCACGCTTGTCGATTATGTTATCTTAGGCGCGCCGGAGAATACAGGACAGCATTTCATCGAAGGAATGCCATCCCTCGTGCCTTCCTGGTGCGGCGACGAAAAGATCGAGCTTGCGGAAATCAAGAGCTTGCCGCTCAATCCGCAGAAAGTCATCTGCCGAAGG
>CAJUEB010000084.1 GCA_910585135.1 uncultured Eubacteriales bacterium | reverse complement strand
TGAACGAAACATAAATAATATCCGAAAAGAAATTGATGACATCGATACGCAAATTACGGATCTTTTCAAGCAGCGCATGGAAAAGTCGCTGGAGGTGGCAAAATACAAGCAGGAAAACAACCTCCCGGTTTTTAACGGCAACAGGGAAAAGGAAATTCTTCACCGAGTTTCCGAACACATCGGCGAACCGTTTGACGGATACGCCCGCCTGTTATTCAATACCATGTTCGACGCATCCAAGTCCTATCAGAACGATTATCTGGCAAGACGTTCCGACTTAGCCGCACGCATCGAAAAAGCATTGGTAGAAACACCGAAAATTTTTCCGAAAAAAGCGGTCGTGGCCTGCCAGGGCGTCCAGGGTTCCCATTCACAGGCAGCATGCGAAAAGCTCTTCGAAGTGCCAAGCATCATGTATTTCAACAGCTTCGAAGGCGTTTTCAACGCAGTGGAAAAGGGATTGTGCCAATACGGAATCCTGCCGATCGAAAACAGTTCCTACGGATCAGTGGGTACCGTCTATGATTTAATGCAAAATTACAATTTCCATATCGTAAGCAGCCTGCGCCTGCGCATCAGCCAAAACCTGATGGCAAAAGCGGGAACAAAGCTTTCCGATGTCAAAGAAATCGTATCGCACGAGCAAGCCATCGGCCAATGCGGCGAATTCCTGAAAACGCTGAACGATGTAAAAATAACCGTTTGTGAAAATACCGCCCTGGCCGCTAAAATGGTCGCTGAAAGCGACAGGAGCGACATCGCCGCAATTTCTTCCAAGGAATGCCTCGAGCTATACGGTCTGGAACTTTTAAAAACACAGATCCAAATCAGCGACAACAACTACACGCGCTTCATCTGCATTTCCAAGAAACTGGAAATCTACCCGGGCGCGAACAAAATCAGTTTGATTTTATCGCTCCCTCACGTACCGCGTTCCTTATACCACACGATCGCTAAATTTGCAGCTTTGGGCATCAACCTGACGAAGCTCGAATCAAGGCCGATTCCGGGAAGCGATTTTGAGTTTTTATTCTATTTTGATTTGGAAGCGTCCGTATATTCAAAGGAACTGATCAACCTGCTCAGCCAGCTTGAAAACCAGCCGGAAACCTTCGCATTCCTCGGCTGTTATACGGAAGTCATTTAAAACAAATACGCAATGAGCGGGCGAAATGATTGTCAAGGACTAAAAAATCGGCAGGACAGACGCACGAAACGATTGCAAGCAGCTAAGCATAACCGCCACATATAAATAGCCGGATCAGCGGTCAATCATAGGCTCGCCCCGCTGGTTCACATCATATCAGCAAGGCACTTTCACTACATCATAAATAAACGGAGAAGATGATGAAATACGGATTGATCGGGAAAACGCTGGTTCACAGCTATTCAAAAGAAATACACGAAGCGTTAGGAAAATACCAATACGATTTATTCAGCCTGCCGCCGGAAGACTTGGCCGGGTTTCTCGCCGCGCGGGATTTTGGCGGCCTCAATGTTACGATTCCTTACAAGCAGGATGTCATTCCTTTGTGTGATGAAATTTCGGAATTAGCAGAAGCAATCGGGGCAGTGAATACGCTTTATTGGAAAAAGCCCGCTGATGCAAAAGTGCAAGAAGCCGCACAAAACGAGCCAAAGGCACAACCAAACACATATAAGCTGGTCGGCCACAACACCGATTATGAAGGCTTTCTCTACACGGCGGCACGGGCAGGCATCGAGTTTGCGGGCAAAACCGTCCTCATCTTAGGCACTGGCGGCACGTCCCTCATGGCCAGAAAAGCTGTAATGGATCAAGGCGCTGCCAAAATTCTGATCGCATCCAGAAGCAAACGACATGACCCGCAAAGCAATGAAGCGGTACAAGCAGCAGGATGCTCCATCGCCACAAGTCCAGCCGCAACGCCCACCTGCAAGCAACTAACCTACAGCGAGCTTTGGGCCATAGCCGCCAGTGTCGATATTATCGTCAACACAACGCCCGTAGGAACGTTCCCAAACAACCTGGAAAGCATCGTAAGCCTTGCCGATTTTCCAAGCTGCACCGCTGTAATCGACGTGATCTATAACCCGTTCAAAACCAAACTGATCCTGGAAGCGGAACAGAAAGGACTAAAATACGCCAACGGGCTTGCCATGCTGGTGGCACAGGCAACAGCCGCCGCCGGATATTTTCTCGGCACGCCCGGCGCTTTTTACGAGGAAAATGAACGAATTATAACCATGCTGACAAAGCAGATGCGAAACATCGTCCTCATCGGCATGCCCGGCTGCGGGAAAACCACGATCGGCAAAATTCTCGCTCAAAAAACCTGGAAAAAATTTGTAGACATAGACGAAGCAATCGTTCAAAAAGCCGGAATGTCAATCCCGCAAATTTTCGAACAGTGCGGAGAAAAGGATTTCCGCGATCTTGAGTCAGAAGCCGCACGAACGCTTGGAAAGATGCGCGGCATGATCATTGCGACGGGCGGGGGCGCGATCCTGCGTCCTGAAAACGTGGATGCGCTCCGCCAAAACGGATTCATCATCCACATCGACAGGCAGATAGACGCACTGCCGACAAACGGCAGACCGCTTTCCAAAGATCTTGACGCACTGCGAAAAATGGAGCAGATCCGGATGCCGCTTTACAAAGCCGCAGCTGATATGACCTTTACCAATCGCCAGACAGATTCCAACGCAGAACTGGCGAAGTCCGTCTCCGCGCTTTTGAAGGACTAACCTTTTCAATTTAGCGGTTTCGCTTGTATAAAACATTTTAAAAGAATTCCTTTATATTTACATGAATTTATGAAATATTTTCCAATCACGAAAGGAAAAGGCGCTCATCCCGTCCACAACTGCCACTATAACCATCGCCCGCATCCACAGCCGCATACTGCCCAAGACAGCCGATAACATGCAGGAGGACACCCGAAGCTTCCATAACTCCTGCCAGAAAAGTCCGCTTTCGGATCTTCACTATACTGAATAAAATCAACTTTTATATTATTTGTCAATTTTTTATTGATAACGGTACTTGAAAAGCATAATAATTTTATGATATGATATAGAAGTCTTCTGGACATGATTTTAGGCCCCCTTAGTTAAATGGATATAACAAGCCCCTCCTAAGGGTTAGTTGCTGGTTCGATTCCGGCAGGGGGTGCCATTTTAAATCAGCTTCATCTAGTTTATGGGAAAAGATGGAAGGAGTAATCATAATGCCTGACGGACAAAATGTTTCAGTTTCATCTGACTTTTATAAAAAGATGGAAGGAGATGCCAAAATGTCTGATGTACAAAATGTTATGGAAACTTTGGTAGAGGAACATCTGGATAAACTTATGGAAAACGCTAGTGTATGCACTTGCGACTACTGCCGCGCTGACATCAAGGCGTTGGCACTCAACAAGCTGCCCGCCCGTTATGCTTCCCGTTTAGAAGGAAATCTGATTACCCGTGTGGATAACATGAGACGCCAGGCATCGACTGATGTAATCGCAGCCATTACAGAAGCGATTAACATCGTCAGCGAAAATCCACGACACGGGCCAAGAAAATAGATTATTGCGTTATCACGGCCGGAAATGAGCTAATGAGGTGCAAAGAACCACAAGGTTTTTAAAATAAGCTACTCCCGACGCATTTGTGGGAAATCCAAAATGTGGGAAAAACAGGTATTTTGCACAGCACAGCGCAAAATACAACAAATATTATAATAAGATTGAGCTTAACTGCCATCGGATTGCCATTAGTTTGCATACCGATGGTTTTTTATTGCCATCAATGGAAAGAATGCCTGCTACATATTTTGAAAGCGGCAGACAAAAAGAGCCGCTGCATGCAAATGCCTGCCAATTGCTCCCGCCAAAACCCTATTTCAGCAGCTTCGAATAATACGCATTCGCCTGATATAATACGGCTACCGGATTGTGTGCCAGCACCCTGTCTTTTGTAACGAGCGTCGTGCAAAGCGCATTGGAATACTTATAAAACAAACTGTCATGACCTACGCAAAGACCCATAACAATATTAAGGTCAGTTTTTTCTTCATTGAGGAGCTTCGCCTGCATGATCGGATTGCACATATTTTTCCCCACAGCCTCGCACTGTGCATCAATTCCTACGCTGGTTTTCAGCATCGCACCGACCTTGCACGCCGCGCCAAACACCTCAAAGCCATGATGCCTGAAAATCTTTGCTGCCATGCGCGCTTCCGAAATCAGCCCTACGCAAGTAGCGATCCCCAGCTTCTTTGCCTCTATTTTCCTCGCAAACTCCATGATTTCCTCAATGCGGGTCATGGTACAATAATTTTCAAATTCAACATTCGCTGCTGCCAGCGTCACCCGTGCGTTTTCTTCATCCTCTACATATTGCTTCCGTGTTTCATTGATAAATTCCTCATCCAATTTAGCTGTTGGGCAAAAATCGGGATACATCTTATCCTGTTTGTCGCAATTAATTACGGCACAATCGATGCAGCTTCGCCTGATTTCTTCTTTGTTATTTTGGTTCGTCATAACTTTTTTCGTCCTTTCGTTTGATTCCGTTTTCCCCGCCATCCATGTTGGCGCTTTGCTCCCTGTGGTTTTCTATTTCATCGCTTAATAACATTTTACTATAAGTCTGTGAATTTGCAAGAGGGGCGGGAGTCTGGCTAGCTGTAGGATTATGCAAAGCGCAGGGTAAGCATGACAATCATATTGGATATTTTTTGTCCAAATTGTTTTTTTGATGTTTTTTTGATGGATAACTATATACAAAATATAGTGGTTTGATGTATAATAATTCCCAGATACTGTGAAAATTATAATGAAATATACACTTTAAGAAAGGGGTCTATTTATGTCAGTTATCATTACGGGGAACGCCAGCCCACAAGAGGCACAAGCTTATGTTGAGTATTTGCAGGAAAAATACAACCGGAAATTGGAAACGCTCGATGTTCAAATTGATGGGGACTATGCAGATTTAGATTTTACATTTTCGCATGTTCCATTTGAGCGGATCAGGCGAATCACGGGATACCTAGTTGGCACGATGGACAACTGGAACGATGCTAAGGCAGCGGAAGAGGCCGACAGAGTAAAGCATTCTGTCAGCGAAGGCGTCATCGGTTCATTAGAAAAAATTTCATAACAACGCATTCAATATATTGAATCAAAAGGTAACAGTCGGAAAGAGAGATGAAAAGAAACATCTTTCCGATTTTTATTATCCGAAAAATTAAAATGTTGCTTTTCCCAAATGAACAATTTAAAAGGATTTTAGATTATATCACGAGAAATCATAAACCTGTTTTATCCTCTTTTATAATTGACGAATTAACTGCCGTTGTTGCCCGAAAATTTTCAAAAAAGAAAGATGCCATTGATTCCTTTTTATCGAACTTGTCATATGAGCTTGTTTACACGCCCCGGCATATGCCGGGAAATCTTTTTGATATTAGAGACATAAATGATTATCCCATTCTCTATACCGCTATTATTGAAAGTATAGCTATTTTCATTTTTTATTGCTGCGCCCCCTTCATCCTCCTTCGCCAAAGATCGCTGCCGCTGCGCATTTTACATTTTATGTAAAATGCGACTTTTTGTGTAGCATCCGGATCATTTAATGAAAATGCTACTTTAGTTGCAAGGGATTCAGCCGCTGAAATGGCTTTCAACTAAAAAATACGAGGATTTACGCCGTCGTATCACCTGAAAGCGTTGCAATAAAAGTAGCAATCGCTTAAAAAAGTATATCTGCTACTCGATTTTACCACTTTTACCTGCGACACACCCCTGCCGCACGCTTCCCTTTACAACTTACAACCACAATCCCTTACCCCGCCCTTATGCACACTTTTCAATATGTAAACCACAAAGATCGATTCGTACGGAATTGGCTTCGCCCCGCCCTTTCTACGCGCTTTTGGGTATGCAAATCCCCCAGGTTATGGTATACTAAATGATATAAACGAAATCAGAAGCAGACAATAAAACCATACAAAATACAAGGAGCACTGCCATGGACGACCGACAAAATTACACGAGTTCTCTATCCGAAAGATACCCCAGCAAGGAAATGAAATACCTCTTTTCCCCGGAAATGAAATTCAAGACCTGGAGGAAGCTCTGGATTGCCCTTGCTGAAACGGAGCAGGAACTGGGACTTCCGATCACGGATCAGCAAATCGCTGAACTGAAAGCCGCCGCAGAGGATATTAACTATGAGGCTGCAAAAGAGCGCGAAAAGGAAGTGCGTCACGATGTGATGTCCCATGTCTACGCTTACGGGCTTCAATGTCCCAATGCAAAGGGAATCATCCATCTTGGGGCAACCTCCTGCTATGTCGGTGATAACACGGATCTTATCATCATGACAGAAGGGCTAAGGCTCATTCGGAAAAAACTCATCAACGTCATTGCAAATTTATCGGGATTTGCGACCAAATACAAGGCGCTGCCAACACTGGGATTCACGCACTTCCAGCCTGCACAGCCCACGACGGTCGGAAAAAGGGCGACTTTGTGGATTCACGACCTCCTCCTCGATTTAGAGGACCTGGATCACGTATTAAACAACATGAAGCTGCTCGGATCGAAAGGGACGACAGGAACGCAGGCAAGCTTTTTAGAGCTGTTCGACGGCGATATCGATAAGGTTCGCAAGCTGGATGCAAGCATTGCCAAAAAGATGGGCTTTGCAAACTGCTATCCCGTATCAGGACAAACCTATTCGAGAAAAGTAGATTCCAGGGTACTGAACGTACTGGCGGGCATCGCGCAGAGCGCACATAAATTCAGCAACGATATCAGGCTGCTCCAGCATTTGAAGGAAATCGAAGAGCCTTTTGAAAAGAACCAGATCGGCTCATCCGCTATGGCATACAAGCGAAACCCGATGCGCTCAGAACGCATCGCAGCACTTTCCAATTTCGTCATTGCCGGTGCACTGAACCCGGCAATCACTGCCTCGACCCAGTGGTTTGAACGAACCCTGGACGATTCGGCCAACAAACGTCTCAGCATTTCAGAAAGCTTCCTTGCCACGGACGGAATTTTGGAGCTTTACATGAACATCACCGCAGGTCTGGTCGTCTATCCGAAGGTCATTGAAGCAAGACTAATGAGCGAGCTGCCGTTTATGGCAACGGAAAACATCATGATGGATGCGGTCAAGGCAGGCGGCGACAGACAGGTTCTGCACGAAAAAATCAGGCAGTATTCCATGGAGGCTGGAAAACGCGTCAAGGAAGAAGGCGCAGAGAACGATCTTTTGAACCGGATTGCAAAAGACCCGGCATTTCATATGAACCGCCAGCAGCTAGAGACGATCCTGAAGCCGGAAAACTTTACAGGCTGTGCAGCGATACAGACGGAGGATTTTATCAAAACATATGTAACGCCGATTCTCGATGCGAACCGGGACAGCATCGGCATGGAGGGGACGATCACAGTATAATGAACGCTTTCATTCGTACGGCGTTGCCGCAAAGAAGCGTTCATTGAATCATACATTTCAATCAATGGGCAGAGAAGATTCATGGTATAACGAACGCACAATTATCATACAGGACACACATATTTAAGGAGGAAAAACGATGGCAGTCTTAATCAAGAACGGAATTGTTGTAACAGCAGAGAACGAATTTAAAGCCGACGTCTCTATCGAAGGAGAACGCATTGCAGCGATCGGGGAAAATCTCCGCGCATCAGAAGGCGACGAAATCATCGACGCCGCAGGGAAATACATCCTGCCTGGCGGCGTAGATCAGCACGTGCATTTTTCCTTTACCTACAAAGGCAGCAAGGTAAGAGGCTTCGAGACATCCAATGCCGCAGCCGTAGGCGGGACAACCACCCTGATCGAGTTCGTAAACCAGGAAAAGGGCAAGGGCTTAATCGAAACGATTGAAGACTACCGCAAGACGGATGCAGACGGAATCGCCATGGTAGACTATTCCTTCCACAGCGTTATGACAGATCCGCGCGAGGAAGTTATCGAAGAAATCCCGAAGCTGGCTGAAGCTGGCTATCCTACCATGAAGCTGTTCATGGCATATAAAGGAATGTTCTTCCATGCGGATGATGATGCGATCTTAAAAGCGCTTTACAAGGGCAAGGAAGCAGGCGTTACCATCATGGTTCACGCTGAAAATGCCGAAATGATCGACGTCGCTACCAAACGCCTCATCGCAGAAGGAAAAACCGGTCCTTACTATCACGCCATTAGCCGCCCGCCTGTCGTGGAAGCGGAAGCGACAAGACGCGCCATCTATCTGGCGGAAATGGCAGACGCACCGCTTTATGTGGTACATGTGACCTGCAAGGAAGCACTGGCGGAGATCAGGGCAGCCTATAACCGCGGGCAGAAAATATTCGGGGAAACTTGCGCGCACTATCTCGTTCTGGATACGGAAGATCTGGCCAAGCCGAACTTTGAAGGCGCCAAATATGTATGTTCGCCTGCACTCAGGACCGAGGAACACCGGGAAGCGCTCTGGGAAGCAGTAGACCGGAAATGGCTCAATGCCATCAGCTCTGACCATTGCGGCTTTGATTTCGCAGAGCAAAAACACATGGGTTTTGGCGAAGGCAATTCCTTTGCTGATATCCCGAACGGCGCGCCGAGCCTTCAAAACAGACTCAACATCCTGTGGACCTACGGCGTATGCGAAGGGAAAATTTCCAGAAGCAGGCTGGTGGATCTGTTCGCGACAAGCCCTGCCAAAATCAACGGACTTGACAAAAAAGGCCAATTAGCAGCAGGCTTTGACGCTGATATCGTGATCTTTGACCCTGATTACGAAGGGACGATCAGCGTTGCAAACAACTTGGAAGGCGTGGACTACTGTCCGTTTGAAGGCTTTGCACAAAAGGGCCGTCCTGAAACGGTATTCCTGCGCGGGCAGAAAATCGTTGACGATGCGAAATATATCGGACACAAAGGACAGGGCAAACTGATCGCCGGGAAGCCTTACGGCTCTGCTTACCAATGGTAGGGCGGCAGACAGAAGCTCCGGTGCTAAAAATAAACGAAGAACGGCTTCTTTCCAATCTGTATGCACTGCGGGAATTTACCGATACGCCCGGCGAAGGAGTCACACGGTTCTCCTATGGGGCGCAGGATGCAAAGGCGCGGGAGTATATCTTAAAAAGGGTGGCTGACGCAGGATGCACGATCACAATCGACGCATTGCAAAACATCCGCATTGGATTGAAAACAAATACAGAGGGAAAGAAAATCGTCATGGCTGGCTCGCACATCGATACGGTGCGTAACGGTGGCTGGCTCGATGGGATATACGGCGTCTGCGGCGCTTTGGAGGTAATGGAAACGCTGTCGGAATATTTCACAGAAAATCCGCAGGACGCCGCACTTTTAGAAGCGAATTACGAAGTGGTGATTTTTGCGGAGGAAGAGGGTTCTAACTTCGGTTCGACTATGACAGGCAGTAAATTTGTCACCGGCATTTATACCGAGCCTGACCTAGACAAACTAAAAAACGACTCTGGCAAAACACTCCGGCAAGTCTTGGAAAAACTGCCGGGCGGCAATACGGCAGCAAACACGCCTGCGCCCTACTGCCATAAAACGGTTGCTGACGGCGGCATCATCTGGGATTTTGACCAAATCAAAACTATGCTGGAGCTTCACATCGAGCAAGGAC
>CAJUEB010000083.1 GCA_910585135.1 uncultured Eubacteriales bacterium | reverse complement strand
CCTTTGCACCGTCACAGATCATCCCTGCCAAATTGCCGAACATATTTTTTATCGCATCAAGAAGCTCCGTCTTGCGCCCACCTTGCAGATATGCGATACCACAGGAAGAACCCGTACCAGCTACCACGCAGCCGCAGACCGTAGAAAGCGCGCCGATCCTATGCTTGATGTAAATGCTGATCAGGCAGCTCAATGCTGTAGCGCGCACCGTTTCCTCCCAGGAAGAACCCAGCGCTTTCGCCGCACCATATACAGGCATCGTGCACACAATGCCCTGATTTCCGCTCCCTGTATTGCTCATAGCCGGCAGCTCGCAGCCCGACATTCTGGCGTCCACGCCAGCGGCAGACCACATCATGGCACTATAAGAAAGGTTGTCCACACAGTTCTTCGCCATACGGTCGCGAATCCGCTGTCCTGCATTTGCACCGAAATCCCTCGAAAGGCCAGCCTCCGCAAGGGCTTCATTCATTTTAAGTCCATCTTGGACAATTTTCATGTTATCCAGCGGTGCATTTTCCGTGAAATCAATGATGCTATCCAGATTCAAGAGATCATAACGATAACCGCTGTCACCTGCATCATCGCCTGCCGATAAGATCACATCCCCATTTACAACGATTTTCACGATGTTAGTATATCCATCCTGCAAAACTACCGTTACATTCGACTGATCCGTCACTAAGTGGATTTCCATATACAAGGCAATGCCGTTATCCGCAATCGAGACATTGAGCTTGCCCGATTTTTCCAACTCAACGGCTTCCTCTACCTGTGCTTCGGTAATGCCCTGCAAAACCTCAAGCTTCTTATCAGCATCCCCGCAAGTAACGCCGAGAGCTGTCGCAATGGAAACACCACACAGTCCGCCGCTTCCAGGAATCACGACTGCGATCGCATTCTTAACCAGCTTGCCGGAAAATATCGCATCGATCTTCTGAATTTCTCCTTTCGCATGCTTTCTGGCTGTCGCGGCGCAGTATGCAATCCCAATCGGGTCGGTACAGCCCAGCGCCGGCATCATTTCATAATTTAATATTTTATCAAATTCTTCGTACATCATTGTCTAACCTTTCTTTGCTGTGTAAAAATTTATTCAGTAAAATATGTCTTTTTAACGGCTTTTTTCTCGCTGCAACCCGCGATTCCGTTCCGGCCAAGCCGCCAACATCTATTTCTTCCAAGACACCTCAGCCGAGTCGGCACAACCTGCTTCTTCCGGAAGTTCCCAGACGGACCGCTGTCATCCAATCCTCACAAAAGGCTTCATTTCGACAAATATCGCCTATTTGCTATTAGCGGTTTTTGTTCAATCACCTGTCTGGGCAGCCCAACACCTGAGCAGGCCGACCGTCCAGGCAATCCGGTCAAGCCGACCGCCTGAACCATCTGGTTACCGCGACCGGGGCGCCGGATTACCGCTAAACGAACCGTCCAGCCGAACTGCCTAATTACCGCCAGCAATCAGTACGGTTGCCGACAAGCGCCCGCCATGCCGCTCATTCAAGCGAATCAGTTCCACCGCCAGTATCCAGTCCGCCCAGGCAATCCGACCGAGCAACCCGCCCTTTTCGCACCTATTTTTTCTTGGAAAATCTGATGCGGCAAACATCGTCGCCCTCTGCAATCTTCTTATCGATTACAAAATTGAACCCGATTTCCTCAGCGATTCCCCTGTCTCCGTCCATCGCGATATCACAGAGATGCTCGATATCCTCCGTCGAAGCACCCAGCTTCTGCCATGCCGTAATCAGCGGACAATAGTGGAAATCCAGCGTCATGTTGTCCGGCGTCTTTTCAACCGGCTCAACCTCCAAAACCTTTTCCGTCTGCGGCCCGATGAACGCATCATAGAATTTCGTCATATCCTGATATTCCGGACATGGCTCCAGGATCTTCTTCTGTCCATGGAAATGCCCGCAGCACTTAATCGCTTCTCTGGCGAAATCATCCCAATCAAGACCTCTCTTGCGCGCCTCATCCAAAAGAAGATAAAACCAGCTTGCCCTATGCTCAATTCCTGCACGCAGCGCAGTAGTCGTTACGTCGTCTAAATACTTTGTTGCTTCATTCTTAATGTCTGCCATGTAAATTCCTCCCTGCTTGTTTTTCCATTCGCAATCAAACACTTTAATTCTTATGATTCGATTCTATACCCTGCCCTAAAGTTCGGGTCAATAGAAAAGATTTTTAAAACATTCCGTCCGCTGCGTACGCATCTGCCGCCAAGCCCCGGCGCACATCACATCAATAGCAAATATCAATTTTCAGCCAACTTTTCCCGCCAAGCGCCTACATGAACCTCAGCGCATACTTCCGGCCGTGGTTTCGGCACGTCTCACATCTCGCGCCTCATGCCCCAACGCCTCACGCCTTAAAATGCTCGATGATGGAAAGATACGTTTCCAGCCCCTTCACGAGAATACTCTCATCAAAATCAAACCGCGCAGAATGCAATGCGATATCGTTTCCTGTTCCCAGCATAAACATGACCATAGGAACGCGAAGCCCATAAAATGCGAAATCCTCCGAAATCAGAAGCGGCTCTTCCAGCTCCGTGATATCCAGATAATCCAGCGACTTGTAAAGCGCAGGGTCATTGCTTAGAATCGGATACCCTTCCGTATATTCAATTGAAAAATCCGCCCCAATCTGCGCCTTGGTTTCCTCTGCCGCCTCCTGTACGAGCGCCTGCACCTGTTCAAACCGTTCATCCTGGAAAGCGCGAATCGTGCCATCGATGCGAGCGGTGTCCGGGATAATATTAAACGCAGCCCCGCTGTTTAAAACACCTGTACAAAAAATCGTCTTTTCCTCTGCCTGTTTGGCCGTCTCCAGCAACAGATCGTGTTTTGCATACGCCTTGTCCACGAACCTGCATGCGGCATGGAGCGCATTGATCCCTTTTTCGGGCGCAGTCGCATGAGCCGATTTTCCCTTCACCTGCACCAGCATTTTCGTAAAGCGAGCCATGAGAACGCCAGGTCTTGACCCGATCTTTCCCGCCGCAAGGAACGGCCAGAGATGAATGCCAAAGACCGCCTTCGTATTATGCCGCTCCAAAATCCCGCTTGCGCACAGCTCTTTTCCCCCGCCTGCGCCGCCCGACTCCTCCGCCGGCTGGAACATCAGCAGGATATTATAATTCAAGTCATGGGCATTCACGTATTCGGCAAGCCCCAGCAGCATCGCCATATGCCCGTCATGCCCACATGCGTGCATTTTCCCGGTATGCTGCGATTTGTACGACACCTCATTGCACTCCGTAATCGGCAGCGCATCCATATCGGTCCGGAACGCCAGCGTACTGTCCGCCCCTTTGTCAAAGAACGCACACAATCCCGTTTCGCAATGCTCCGTGATCTCACAATCATACCCGCCGATCACCTGCATGATATATTCCTTCGTCTTGTAAAGCGCCCGATCCAGCTCAGGGATTTGATGCAAAGCCCTGCGGTGTTTTCGGAGCGTCTCGGCATATCCTGCTATGTTCATGAGATTACTTCCTTTCATATGTCATCTTGCCGTTCATGAATGTCATGCAGACCGGAATATCATGAATATGGTACTGATCTACATCAAACAGGTTTTCTTCTAAAACGACAAGGTCTGCGTATTTACCAACCTCGATCGAGCCTGTAACGTTCTCCAGCCTGTGCGTGTAAAGCGCACCATATGTATATCCATCCAGCGTTTCATCGATCGAAAGGCTCTCGTCCATCGTCGTCAAAAACGGTGCGTCAGGCTGGCCGTATACCCGCCTGGTCAGGCCCATTTCAATGCCCTTGAGCGGTTCAATGCCATAATAATCCGCAGGGTAATCGCTTCCCAGATTCAGGATGACCCCCATATCGACCATTTCCCTGAAATTAAACTGATACGGCCGCAGTTTTTCCGGCATGAAACTCATATCGCCGCCGAAGAACCATACCGTGGTCGTGTTGGCAATCACATCGTAATCCTTGAACAAATGCCTGGTTTCCGGAAGCACGATCTGCGTGTGTGCATTGGTGATGCGCATTTCCTTGTATCCTGCTTCGCGGACAGCCTTCGCCATATCCAGCGTATCCAAGATCGCTTTATCCCCGATCGCATGAACATGGATATCAAATCCGGCCTTTGCTGTTTCGATACCGATTTTGGCGAACTGCTCCCCCTCGAATACAGTCGGAATCACTTCCGTATCCCCTGGGAACGGCTCTGTCAAAGCTGCCGTATGCGCTTCCGGCGTACCATCATTGAGGATTTTTAACGTATGAATGGAGAACATATCGGTATGATATTTTTCATGTAAATCCTTCAAATGTGCGATCGCATCCTCAAACGGAACTTCCGCTAAGCAGAACGTCGAACCGCTGATATGCTGTTTCAGTTCTCCCGCGTCTTCCATTTCTTTCACAATATCAAAAATGGCGTCTTCCATATAATCGAAGCAAGCGGCATCCCCTAAGCTCGTAACGCCTGCGGCCGCATAACGGTCAAATATCGCCTTTAGGGATTTCTTCAAAAGCTTCGGGTCAAACGGCTTGATCGCTTTGATTACCATATTCTCTGCTGCGGTTTCCTTCACCCAGCCAGTCGGGTTGCCTTCCGCATCCCGCTGGAAATACTGGAATCCCGGAACCGGGTCAGGCGTATTTTTATCGATTCCTGCGACTTCCAGCGCCTTGGTGTTGCACCAGCCCTCATGACCGCCGCCGGAAAGAAGGATCACCGGTTTATCAGAACAGATCGCATCCAGCATTTCTTTCGTCGGCTTTTTATCATGCCACAGAAATTCGGAATACCCTTGGCCGAAATACGCATTCCGCTCTGGGTGCGCGTCGATGAACTTCTTTAATTCTGCTTTTATCGTCTCCACATCCCACTCAAAATCGATGGCGAGTCCCAGCGCATAATAAGATCCTAAAAACGGATGGCAATGGCCATCGGTAAAGCCCGGCAGCAGCATCTTTCCTGCAAGGTCAAACACCTCTGTGTCATCGCCGATGTATGCCTTGGCATCATCATTGCTTCCGACGAATACGATTTTATCATCCGAGACGGCAACGGCCTGCGCCCAATCCCTGTTCTTGTTTAACGTATAGACCTTACCATTCAGAAATACCTTTGTTGCTTTCATGACAAACACCTCATTTCAAAATAAATTCATCTACCATTAATACTGCCGGGCAAATCCGAAAAAAACGCCGCAACTCACATCCGCAAGCACTGCCGGACAGACCTGACGAAACACCATGATCCACATCTGCATCCAGCTGCATTTTAATGGCTAACTATTTATTATATAAAAATATATCGTATGTCCTTAGGGCTGGGTCAAGATGTTGCTGTCAAAATCAAAAGAAAAAGAAGAAAATTCAGAAAACACGCCTGTTTCCTATTGACATTGCCCCATGGGCATAGTGTAAAGTAGCATCGTGCAATAAATCAATTACTCATCATGAATTACAAAGCAAAGGAGGTTATTATGGAAAATCAAACGAATGCTAATCAAGATCTAATGATCAAAATTCCATTCTGGAAGAAAATTGGCTATAGCGTAGGCGGTGCGACCGATACGCTGGCGTACGACTTTGTCGCACTGTTTCTGATGTTCTTCATGACCGATATGGCGGGCGTATCGCCGGCAGTAGCAGGTACGATCGTATCGCTGGGCGTTATCTGGGACGTCATTACCGACCCGATCGTCGGCGCCCTCGCTGACAGAACCAAGACCAGATTCGGCAAGAAGAGGACTTGGCTGATCGTGGCCGTTCCTGTACTGCTGGTATCCTATATGCTGCTGTTCACCGACCTTGGCAATATGTCGGCAGGCGCGAAGAACGCATACTTCATCGTATTGTCCATGTGCTTCTGGACTGGCTACACCTTCTTCAGCGTTCCATATTACTCGATGGGTGCATCGATGACGATGGACAACAACGAACGTTCGAAGATCAGGATGCTGGGCATGATCATCCAGTACGTGGGAATCTTCTTCTCCAACGTAGCGCCGACCATGATGGTTACGCTGCTTTTGAGCAAGGGACTCTCCGACTATAATGCATGGCATTACACGGCATGGATGGCCGCAATCCTCTGCGTGATCACATTAATTATCGTCGTTATCTCGACCAAGGATATTGAGCTGGATATCGAAACGGAAGAAAGCAGAAAGGCCAAGGAAGAAGCAAGGGCAGAGAAGAAGGAAAACTTCTTCAAAGAAGCCGTTGAAGTCTTGAAGATTAAGCCTTATCTGATGCTGGTAGTGATGAACCTGGCTTACAGAATTGCTTATTGCCTCGTTATCACCTGCATGGCTTACTTCCTGCTCTACTCCTGCGGACTTTCCACGATGGAAATGAGCGCTGCCAACATGGTTATCTCCTTCGGCGGCATCGTCGTTGTCGCTATCCTGATGAAGGTCGTTGACAAGGTTGACAAGGTAAAAATATTCTATATCCTGAACATCTTTACCGGCGTCGTAATGATCATCGCAAACTTTATCAACTTTACTAGCTTATGGATGGTAATGGTTCTGTTCATCCTCTATCTCTTCGGAAGCTGTTCATACTGGTCGCTCAATATGCCGATGATGTATGACACGGTGGAAGTAGATGAATTCCAGTCCGGCAGAAGAAGGGAAGGAACGATGTTCTCCATCTATCTGTGCATCCAGAAGGTTGGATATGCAGTTGCAGCTTCCTTAGTCGGCCAGGTACTGGCACGCACAGGCTATGATGATACGCTCGGCGCAAACAATCCGCAGCACGTACTGGATGCGATCCAGGGAATGTTCTGCCTCGGTTCAGGCGCATTCTTCATCATCGCTGCCATCATCATGATCGCATACCCGCTGAGGGGCGACGTTTACCAGAAGCTCTACGCACAGCTCGAAAAGAAGCGAGCCGGAGAAGAATACAACACCGAAGGCTTTGCACATGTGCTGAACAAGAAATATAGATAGGAATTAATCGTACATAAATAGCATCGCGCGATGCGGCTTGAAACGATTATCTAAAAAATTGCGTAATTCATTGAAATTGCATATTGAAAAGAGGGGGGCGGCTCATCACCGCTTCCCCATACCGCCAAAACCCCGGAGGAGCAAACGCTCGTCCGGGGTTTTACTTATTTACATTGTTGATTTTCGTGCCCGTTAATTTTAACACGCTCGTACAAAGATCAAAACAATAATCCTAAAAAATGTAATCGAATAAATTTTTCTACACATTTTATTTGTGTGTTTCTATATTTTCTACGATGACATCCAGCATCTGCCTTGGCGTTACCACATAAGGCTTTGTGGAAAAGCGCTTGATGTTTCCAGTAACGAGATAAGCATCTTCGGCTTTTCGTTCTTCCATCACGACCTCGTAAAAAATTTTATCGTTTGGATCAGGCAAGATTATATCCGTTTCCTTCACATCAATATAAAAACCCAATCGATTTATTTCCGCAAGGATATTATAGACAACTTCCTTTGGCATATGAAACTTAGGTCGATTTAAGACATCTTCATATTCTTTCATAATGCGCTCATTCAGTAATGGAGTGATTACTCCACTGAATACAAATTCCATGACCTTTCCTGGAACAGAATTCCAAGAAAGCATAGCTGAAACAAGAACATTGGTATCAATAACCGCATAATATTTCATGCCGCTACTCACCTTCTCGCTTCAGCAATTTCTGCATTGATTTCGTCCAGCGTCATATCGCTTATGCCATTTTCAGCAGCAATGCGGCTAGCTGTTTTCATTGCCTCCATGCCCCTGTTTTCAAAAGTATCATCTATTTTCATGCTGAAAGGAACGCCATTTTCTTGGATTAGACGCACCATACACATCCGAAGATATGTCGGCAGGTCTATACCGAGCTTTTCGCATATGCTGGCAGCTTCGATTCGAGTCGTTTCTTCTGTGCGAAATTGAATCAACGTATTGGACATAATAATTCCTCCTTGCTACGTTTAGTATTTCCATCATACCATCAAATGATTACAAACGCAATCATTTGATGGTATTTTTTCAACTCGTGTCGATCTGCCGCTAACTAGCGAGCAGACGTCTTGATCCATCCCACTTACGCCTTGCCAAACCCGCATACCGGATAAGTACACGTTTCACAATTCAGGCAAAGACCGCCTACTGCCAGCTGGTTGATATCCGCTTTGCTCACCCGTTCCCCTGCCAAAAGCCTGGGACCGATTAAATCAAAAATACTGGTGCGGCTGTACATCACACATCCGGGAAGACCGACCACAGGCACATCGCCGATATACGAAAGCATGAACATCGCACCAGGGAGAACCGGCGCGCCATAGCTTACGACATCTCCTCCTGCCCGGCGGATGCCAGACGGCGTCCGATCGTCAGGATCGACCGACATCCCTCCCGTAATGCCGATTATATCCATACCTGCATCGACCAGCTGCCTGATGCAATCCGCGATCATTTCCTCGTCATCGTCCGCGAAAAGCTGCTGCTTCACTTCACTGCCCAGCGCACTGAACTTTTTTACCAAGACAGGACCAAAAGCATCCTCGATCAGTCCCGAATAGACTTCACTTCCGGTCGTTACAATGCCGACCTTCATCTGCTTTAACGGCACGATTTCAAAAATCGGCCCGCCAGCCAATATCGTTTCAGCCTTTTGCATAATCTCCTCTGCCACAAAGAGCGGGATGATCCGAGTGCCGGCCAGCTTTTCCCCTTTGCGCACAACGATGTTGTCATGAATAGACGCCAGCATGATCTCATCCTGCGCCACCAGCTGGTATAGCCTGTCCTTGTCGATCTTAAAAAGTCCATCCGTATCCGCGATCAATTCTATTTTCCCTTCCGATGGCGGTGTAAGCTTGATCCCGCTACCCGCAGCCTTAGATGCGATCCGCTGCGCCGCATCGTTTTCATGGACATCAGTATCATCCTTTTCTAAAACGAAAAGATGCTTCTTTCCCATGGAAAGAAGCAAAGGAATATCCGATTCCGTTATAACATGGCCTTTTTTGAACTTCGGGCCTTTGTACTGCCCTGGGATGATCTGCGTTAAATCATGCGCTAATACAGTTCCTACTGCTTTCTCTACAGCAACCTCTTTCATGTTGTTATCCTACCTTCCTTTAGCGTAATCTGTTTATCTGCAAATAACTCTGTTTCCCTATGATTATGTGTGATGAGGATCGTTGGAATCCGCAGGGTTTCTTTAAACTGCGCAAATTCCTCGTAAATTCTTTCTTTTGTGTTCTCATCCAGCGCCGAAAACGGCTCGTCCAGCAAAAGAAGGTCAGGTTTTGTCACCATTGCCCTAGCTAGCGCGACCCGCTGCTTTTCACCGCCGGAAATCGCGGCGGCGCTTTTACTTGCCAGATGGGAAATTCCCAGAATCTCCATTGTACGCATCGCTTCATCCAAAAGCTCCTGCCTCATCTGTTTATTTTTATATTGTTTTTTATTCTTCAATCCATAGAGAATGTTATTTTTTACAGTCATATGTGGAAATAAGGCATAATTCTGGAACAAATATCCGATATTCCGCTTTTCAGCCGGGATATTGATCCTTTCCCCATGATGAAAAAGCTGTCTTCCATCCAGGCTGATTTCCCCCGCATCAGGCGTAACAATACCTGCCAGGCAGTTGAGAAGCGTCGTTTTTCCTGCTCCTGATGCGCCTTCAATCACCAAAAGTTCATCCGAAAGCGAACATGTTACATCAAGCGCAAAATAATTTAATTGTTTTTGTACCTGAAATTGAAG
>CAJUEB010000082.1 GCA_910585135.1 uncultured Eubacteriales bacterium | reverse complement strand
TAGGATTCCTCCGTTGCCTCCGCCGCCTTATAATATTTATGCGAAATGCCCTTTTCTGCGCCAAAATCGCTGATCGCAGTCCATGCCACCTGGCTGTATCCCCCATCCAGGATGAGTCCCGAATCCGTCACCATGGCGATCTTATACTCTACCTGATCCTCCGGCTGTTCCTCTGCCGGAGCGCCGCATCCTGCTAACGCAAGCACCATCACTGCACTCACCAGCCATACGATAAATTTTCTCATAATATTCCCTTTCTCCCTGTCTAATACAAGTTTTCCCTTCTGTGCTTTAAAAGCGGCAGCTGTTCCCTGACAGACGCCACATAATCCAAATCGATATCACCGTAGACGATGCCTTCCTTCTCATCCGTATGCGAAAGAAACCTGCCCCACGGATCTACGATACAAGAACCGCCGTACGCCTGATATGGGCCAGCTTCATCACGGGCAGGTGAATTGGCTGCAAAATAAACTTGATTATCGAGCGCTCTTGCCCGCATCGTCAGATCCCAGTGCGCCGGTCCAGTCGTCAGGTTAAAGGCCGCTGGCAATACGATCAGCTTCGCACCTGCCAAAGTCATCTTCCGAAACCATTCGGGAAATCTTACATCATAGCAGATCGCCACGCCAATCTTGCAAAATTCCGTATCCAGGATCGTCATATCCTCGCCGGGCGTCAGCGTCTCCGACTCCATAAAGCGGATTCCATCCTTCACATCGATATCGAAAAGATGCACCTTGCGGTGTCTTCCGATCATGTTGCCGTGCGGGTCAAACGAAAACGATGTATTGTAGACGTTTCCGCCGCAAAGCTCCGGGATCGAGCCGCCGATCAAATATATATTCAGCTCCGCCGCCAGCTTTGATAAAAACGTTACGGCAGCACCGTCGGCCGTCTCCGCATATTCGCGAAAATACTGATTGGCATAAGGACAATTCCACATTTCCGGCAGTGAAACCACCTGCGCGCCATGTTCCGCCGCTTCCCGGATAAATTGTTCCGCAATGCGCATGCTCTCCTGTTTCTCAAAAGAGCCCTTCATCTGGCATAAACCAAGTTTAAACATCGTTTTCTCCTCCATCATCGCTTGTTATCGCTATTACCGCCAGCACCGGGACTTACACAAGCCGCATCCGCATCATCTGCATAAGGCGCAGCATCGCTTCCAGCCTTCATGCTCCGCCTGACGATATCTACAAACCGCTTGGTGATCCTGGCCGTCAGCCCCCAGATCCGCTTGCCATCCATCGCCTTGTAAACCGGAACGGGCGCTTTTCCCTGTCTCCAGTTATACGGCTCGCCTCCGGTCACTTCATAATACGGAAAATCCGCAGGCGGCTGCGGCATGATCTTTGTCCAATAAACGTCCGGATCATTTTCTAACAGCTCATCCAGCGCGACCAAAAACACTTCCTCTACCTCATCCGGGTTTAAGCGAAGCGTTTCCAAGGCGCTTTCCTCGACGATTCCCAAATAGCAATACATCGCAAAATTACTGTAGGTGAAAATGGTATCCAGTTGGTTCACAACGCAGATCTTTTCTGCGGGAATCCCGATTTCCTCCCATGTTTCGCGCAAAGCGCACGTTTCCAGGCTCTCTCCGTCTTCCAGCTCGCCGCCCGGAAAACAGATTTCGCCCGGCTGCCTTACCATATGTTTTGCCCTTACCTCATAAAGAAGATACAGCTTTCCGTCTTTTTCGACCACTGGCACGAGAATAGAAAAAAATTTAAAAAATTCCTCCGCTCCGGGCTTCCGTCCTCGAAATATATTCTCAATGTCCTTGATCGTTAAATCGCTTTTCAAGTTCATAATCCTTCCTCTGATACTTGATATTCATATATGACGCCAGCAAGATAAAGCCGATGCCCACATATGTATTCCAGAGAATCGTCTCATGCAGAAAGATCACCGCCATCACCGGAGCGATCGCAGGCTTTAAGAAAAATGCAAGCGCGCCCGTAGACGTATCCGCCAGCTTAATCGACATAAAATACGAAAAATATCCCAGGCCCGTTACGGCGATTCCCGTATATAAAACCAGCGGGAAATTATCCCAGACACCGGCGAGCACAGGCCTTCCCATCACCAGGATCATGAGCAGCAATACAAACGAGCCTAACAAAAAACTGATGCTGGTCTGCGCCATGATGCCCATCTTCTGCACGCTGACCTTTCCCGCAACGGTATATGCACCGAAAAAAACGGCAGCCAGCAGCATATATACGATACCGATTACGGTATTGCCTTCTTGCAGGTTCCATGGTTTGATCATAAAAATAAGACCGATCAGGCCAAAGCCCAGCACGATGAGCTTGTGCTTTTGCAATTTTTCTTCTGTGAAAAAATGTGCGCAGATCAATGTAAACAACGGATTAATGGAAATCAGAACCGAAGCCGTCGCCGCATTGGAGTTTCCGATCCCTAGCTGAAAAAAGATCATGCTGACTGGAATGCCCAGGATGCCTACCCCTGCCAGGCGGATAAAATCCTTGGCCACTAGCCGGATGTTATTCTTCCTTAATTCCACCACCGCAAATGGCAGCAGCAAAAGACCGCCGATGGCAAAGCGCAGGAAAGTCAGTTGAAATGGGTCTAATGCATTTCCCGCAACCTTGCATGCCACCTCCATGCTGCCAAACAGCAGCGCTGTCAATGCGACAAAATAATATGCCTTTTTCATTCACACATCACTCTCCTATGTCCACGTCCATTCATTCTGCTTCATCTGCCCAGGCCCGGCAAATCCGCTTCGTCCAGCCGGACCGGCGCATATTCCTCCCGATGCGTGTTACGAACGTCTTTCCCTGTTACAAACGATATTTTCCCCGTCAGAAAAAGGCGGTGGTGATCACCGCCTTCCGTTATTCCCTATCAGTTAGTTCAGGATCTCACATCCCGTGAAATCAACGCCTATCATTTCTTCCCGCTCTGCGCTTACACTTACAACAAAATCCAATTCATAACGGTCTGACATACCCTTCAGCCGATCGATAAATTCCGGTAAATCACCCAGTGATACATCCGCATGCTTCATAATGCTGTCGATAAAAATCGCTTCAATATCGTGGTCAGAACTGATAATGCCATAAATGAATCCGATATATTCATCGATGTTGGTAATATCCTCATAGTCTTCCATGCAGATTACTCTGATTTTATGCTTCAGTTCATACATAAGCCTATGGTTTTTATTGATAAAAATGATATTGCCATTGCTCGTTTCAACATTATCATTCGCAAGCTGTACCATCTGCCCAGTCTTGCCGCTGCCTTTATGTCCGATCAGTAATTTAACCATAATGATTATCCTCCTCGATATGCTCCCACAAGCGCAATTTATTGATATACATTATACACGATATGGTTATTTTGGGCAACTAAAAATCAATATACGGATTTATTTTTTAACCGCAGCTGACCGCAAGCGCCGTCTATTGCGCCGCCTAATTCCCTGCGCACGGTAGCCGGTATTCCCTGCGCGCAAAGAGCCTTTGCGATTTCCTCCGCCCGCTTCCTGCTGCCACCAGCAAGATGCGTTTCCTCGACACGGTTTAGGGGAATCAAATTCACATGGCAGAGCATGCCGGAAAGCTTCTGCTTCATCAAGGCGATATCGGATGCCGTATCATTTTCGCCGTGAATCAATGTGTATTCAAAGGTAATCCGCCGCCCGCTCTGTTCTGTATAATCCCTCGCCGCTAAAAGCAGCTCGTCTACCGGATAGGTATCGTTGATTGGCATCAGCCTGCTCCTGCCCGCATCATCGAGGCGGTGCAGGGAAATCGCCAGGTTGACCTGGGGAAAGTCTTCCGTGAATTGCCGGATCACAGGAATAATGCCGCTGGTCGATACGGTCATATTGCGATAGCTCAAATTCCTTCCTTCCGGATGATGCAGCAGCCGTAAAAACCGCTGCAGGTTTTCGTAATTATCAAACGGCTCGCCCATGCCCATCACCACAATGTGGTTGACCGACTCCCCGCTTTCCTGCTCCGCCGCAAACACCTGATCCAGCATTTCACCTGCTGTCAGATTTCGTACAAATCCGTCCAAAGCTGACGCGCAGAACCGGCAGCCCATTTTGCATCCAACCTGCGAAGAAACACAGAGGGAATTGCCGTACTTATACCGCATGAACACGCCCTCTACCGCATTCCCATCTGCAAGCCCGAAGAGAAGCTTTCGCGTTCCATCCTTCTTGTCATGCTGCACCTTTAACACCGTAACGCCTTCCACGTATGCGCGTTCTGAAAGCTTCGCCCGCAAAGCTTTGGAAAAATCGGTCATTTCGCCAAAATCCCGCACGCCGCGGTGAATCCACCGGAAAAGCTGCTTGCCGCGGAAGGGCTTCTCGCCCAGCTCCGCGGCAAACGCCTGCAATTCTTCCATTGTACATCCTAACAGTTTTTTTTTATTCATACGCGTTCCACGCCGAGGCCTGTCTTGTGTCCGTTTAGGTCAAACGTCTTCAAGTCAGCACCGTTTTCAATAGCCGTCGCCAGCGTTTCTTTCATGATATAATCTTTGTGGCTTTCGATGGCTTCATCCACCGCTTCGTCGGCATCCACGTAAATCTTGATCTTGTCCATCATCTCATAATCGTTCTGCTTTCTCATCTGCTGAACCTTGGAAACCAGCTCCCTTGCCAGCCCTTCCGCAGAAAGTTCAGGCGTCAGGTTCGTATCGAGAATCGTGAACACGTTGTTTTCCATGGCGACCGCGAAGCCTTCCTTAGCTGTAATCTTAACATCCACCATTTCCCTTGTGATTTCAATGCTTTCCCCGCCAAGCTCCATCGTCAGCTTCCCATCAGCCTCCAGCCTTGCGACCGTCTGCCCCGGATCTGCCTGTGCCAGCGCGCCGCCAAAGGCCTTGATGTTCTTGCCCAGAACCGGCCCGGCAACCTTGAAGTTCGGCTTTAAGGAATAATTCATGAAGTCGTCCAGTTTGCTTTCGAACACCACCTTCTTGATATTCAGCTCCTCCATGATCAGCGGCGTCAGATCGCCGATAATCGCTTCGTACGTGCCATCTACCAAAATTTCGTTCAAAGGCTGCCTTACCTTGATGCGTTCCTTTTCCCGCGTGCCTCTGCCGAGTGCGACTAACGTCCGCACCAGATCCATCCGCTCTTCTACTCTTTCATCGATCAGAGTTTCGTCCGCCTCTGGGAAATAAGCCAGATGCACGGATTCTTCCCCGGTCAGGTTCTGATAGATCTCATCGGACAAAAACGGCGCAAACGGCGCGATCATCCTGGCAATTCCCACCAGCACCTCGTAAGTCGTCGCATATACGGACTTCTTGTCATCGTTAAGTTCTTCGCCCCAGAACCTTCTTCTCGCCCTCCTGATATACCAGTTGGAGAGATCTTCAGTGACGAATTCCTGTATCCGCCTTACGGATTTCATATGGTCATACTGATCCATGCTCTCAGTTACGGCCTTAATCAGCCTGTTATACCTGGAAATGATCCACCTGTCAAGCTCCGGCTTTGCCTCATGCGCTACCGCAAGGGAGACCGGATCTAAATGATCCTGATTGGAGTACAGCGTGAAGAAATTATATACGTTCTTCAATGTGCCGAAGAATTTGCTCACCGTCTCAATCAGGCCTTCCTCGTCAAACTTCGTCGGCGACCAGGCCGGGGATACGTGCAGCAGATACCATCTCGTTGCATCCGCACCATATTTGTCCAGCATCTGGAACGGATCTACCGTATTACCCACATGCTTGGACATCTTCTTTCCATCTTTATCCAGGATTAAATCGTTTACGAGAACGTTCTTATACGGCGCTTTTCCCTTGATGAAGGTCGAAATCGCCATCAGCGAATAAAACCAGCCTCTCGTCTGGTCGATGCCTTCACAGATAAAATCCGCCGGGAACAGCTCTTCGTCAAACCGCTCCGCATTTTCAAACGGATAATGCCACTGGGCAAACGGCATTGCACCGCTGTCAAACCAGCAGTCCATCACCTCTGGAATCCTGCTCATCGGCTTGCCGCATACCGGGCACTTGATATGGACATCGTCCACATACGGCCTGTGCAGTTCGATGCTTTCATCGATATCCTCGATCGCCTTTTCCACCAGCTCCTTGCGGCTTCCGACGCACTCTAAATGACCACAGCCGCACTTCCAGATCGGAATCGGTGTTCCCCAGTACCTGCTTCTGGAAATCGCCCAGTCCTTCACTTCTTCCAGCCAGTTTCCGAACCGCTTTTCTCCGACGAAATCAGGAAACCAGTTGACGCCGTTATTATTGGCAACTAACTGCTCTTTCAGCTTGCTCATCTCGATATACCAGCTCGGATTCGCATAGTAAACAAGAGGTGTTCCGCATCGCCAGCAATGCGGGTAATTATGGTCGAGCTTCGCTTTCGCCAGGATCTTGTCTTCGGCAGCCAGCCACTTGATGATCTCCACATCCAGGCCATCCTCCATCACGAACTTGCCCTTCCACGGTGTGTCCGTATAGCAGCCCTTTTCATCCACCGGCTGCAATACCGGCAGATCGTATTTGCGTCCGCACTGGTAGTCGTCTTCACCAAAAGCAGGCGCGGTATGGACGATACCCGTTCCGTCTTCTACCGATACATAATCCATGCAAGTCACGAAAAACGCCTTTTTATCGGCTTTGACAAACGGCATGAGCTGTTCGTACTCCATGTATTCGAGGTCTTTTCCCTTCATCTCAGCTAAGATCTCGTATTTGCCTTCGCCTAAGATCTGATCCGCCAAGGCCTTCGCCAGGTAAAATACGTTGCCCGCTTCTTCCCCGTCCGTCATTTTCACTTTGACGTAATCGATGTCAGGACCTACGGTCAGAGCCACGTTGGAAGCCAGCGTCCAAGGCGTTGTCGTCCATGCCAGGAAGTATTCGTCAGCATCCACGCGCTTGAATTTCGCCGTAATCGTATTGACCTTCACTTCCTTATAGCCCTGCGCCACCTCATGGGATGCAAGTCCCGTTCCGCATCTTGGGCAGTATGGCAGGATCTTATGTCCCTCGTAGATCATGTCTTTTTTGAAAAATTCATTGATGATCCACCAGCAGGTTTCAATGTAATCGTTTTTCAACGTAATATACGGATCGTCCAGATCCACCATATAACCCATGCGCTGGCTCATCCTCTCCCACATATCCTTATATGTGAAAACGGACTCCTTGCACTTTTCGTTGAATTCCTTAATACCGTATTTTTCGATATCCTGCTTGCCGGACATACCGAGCTGCTTTTCCACTTCAATTTCAACGGGAAGCCCGTGCGTATCCCATCCGGCTTTCCTGTTTACCTTATAGCCCTTCATGGTCTTGTACCTGCAAACCGAGTCCTTCAGCGTCCTTGCCATCACATGGTGAATGCCCGGCTTGCCATTGGCCGTAGGCGGGCCTTCATAAAATACGAACGACGGCTTTCCCTCCCTGGTGCTGACGCATTTGCCAAGCAAATCCTCCTTTTCCCATTGCTGCGCCTGCTCCGCCTGCAACTGCGCAATTGGCTTTTCCGATAAATTTTTGATCATTGTATGTGATTTCCTTTCTGGTGTCTTGCGGTGCTGTGATTATTTACTAAAAAATCCCTAACAAACGTTAGGGACGATTATAAACCGCGGTACCACCCTAATTACGGGACCATCATCCCGTCTCTCTTAAAGTGTCGAACTCAGAAGTGATTTTCACGCACCGTTTCACCGATGCCCTCTCAGCCGGGCGGGCATCTCTCTGTAAGGATATTACACAGGGCTACTGTCTTCCTCATCGTTCCTTATATAAAATTTCCGTACTCTGACATTCTATCCTCTGCCTGTTGAAAAGTCAAGGTTTTTTGACGGGAAGGATGCCGCATCCGTCCGATCCTCCATTTGCCCTTCATATTTGTCCCCGCCTTATGGTTCATCCAGCCTCGATAACATCTTCCATCGTGTAAAGCCCCGGGCCTTTTCCCGCCATAAAGCTTACGGCATCACACGCACCCTCCGCATAACAGCGCCAGTCGTAAGCATCGTGGGAAATTTCCATCTTTTCACCCATGCAGCCGAATATGATGCGATGAGTGCTCGGCGGGTTGCCTGCCCGCACGGAATGGAAGACCATATCGTCAAAGGTCTTGTCCGGCGCATGCTCTGCCATCGCCTCCGCCATTTCTATGGCCGTCCCGCTCGGTGCGTCGAGCTTGCTTTCACTGTGCATATCGATGATTTCGATCTTGCACCTTTCGCCCAGCCTGGCAGCCGCTTCTGCGAGCAGCTTCTGCATCACGTTGACCACATAGGAAGTATTTGCCGCCTTCATCATCGGGATTTTTTCTCCTGCCGCTAAAAGCGCCTCTGTCTGCTCCTTGCTAAACCCGGTCGTTCCGCAGATCAACGCCTTCCGATGCGCCAGGCAGGAGGCCAGCACCTTCATGGAAAACGCCGTCGTCGAAAAGTCCACCACCAGGTCGCATGCATCAATGATTTTTTCGATGTCATCATATACAAGCGCGCCGATTTCCTCCCCCATTCCTGCGGCAATGCCAATATCCGTTCCAATATAATCCCTGCCAGGCGCACCGACGCCGCCCACGATCTGAATATCATCACGCTGATGCGCCGCTTCGACGATCAGCCTGTCCATCTGCCCTCTTGGCGCAGTAATTACGATTTTTACCATAACAACCTCCTTATCCTTGCCCGTTTCCGAAAAGTCCTTTGCCGCCCGCTTACTTTATCTTTATTTGATGCGCTTTCGCCGCAAGCCTCGCTCACGATGCACACACATCGTTCATTTGCCCTTAATTCACCTTGTACGCTTTTACCGCTATCTGCAAAAATTTTTCGATTGCCTGTAGCGGCTCTTCCTTGCCGCAAGTCAGCCTGATAAACGGTTCTTTGCCGCCATTGAACATCACCTTTTGCCCATAGGCCGAGACCAGCCGCGCCATGATCCCCTCCGTCAGCTTCACATTCTCCCACAGCTTAAAAATCAGCTTATAGCCTTGCTGTGAAATCTCACTGACGCCAAGCCTTCCCGCCAGCGCCCGTATCTTGGAGATCTTGATCAGGTTCATCGTCTCGCGCGGAATATCACCGAACCGATCCAGAAGTTCATCAATGATCTCCGCCTCATCTTCATCAGATTCTATCATTGCGATTTTCTTATACATCTGCAAACGCAGCACTTCGTTCTCAATATACCTGCCGGAAACAATGGCCGGGATCGGCAGGTTAAAGGTGGTTTCCTCCGCCTTCGGCAAAAGCTCCATGCCCTTCGCCTGCTGCACCGCCTCCTCCAGCATCTTGCAGTAAAGCTCATATCCGATGCTGAGCATATGCCCCGACTGCTCCGTTCCCAGGAGGTTCCCTGCGCCCCGAAGCTCCAGATCCTTCATCGCGATTTTAAAGCCTGAGCCGAATTCGGTAAATTCCTTGATTGCCCGAAGCCGCTTCTCCGCCACCTCAGAGAGAATTTTATCCCTTCGGTACATGAGATACGCATAAGCCATCCGGTCAGACCGTCCCACACGCCCGCGAAGCTGATAGAGCTGCGCCAGGCCAAACCGATCTGCATCCAGTATGATCATCGTATTGACGTTGGGAATGTCCATCCCGGATTCTATAATGGTCGTCGAAACGAGTACATTATACAGTCCCTCGGAAAAATCCATGATCACGTTTTCCAGTTGGCTTTCCCGCATCTTGCCATGCCCCACCGCGACCGAAGCCTCCGGCACAAGCCGCATGATCTCGCTCGCGATCCTGTTGATCGACTCGACCCTGTTATAGAGGACATACACCTGGCCGCCCCGGCCCAGCTCTTTTTCGATCGCATCCCGGATGATGAAATCGTCCTGCTCCATCACATACGTCTGCACCGGGTAACGATCCTCCGGCGGCTCTTCGATAAGGCTCATATCCTTGATGCCCGAAAGCGACATATGCAGCGTGCGGGGAATCGGGGTCGCCGATAAGGTCAGTACGTCTACATTCTCCCGCAGCTGTTTCAATTTTTCCTTGTGCTTGACGCCAAAAC
>CAJUEB010000081.1 GCA_910585135.1 uncultured Eubacteriales bacterium | reverse complement strand
CCTGCCCATTTCCAGCCCGTCCCTCGTCACATAGCTGTTGAGCGCCATGTTCTGGCTTTTAAACGGCGCCACCCGGTATCCATCCTGCCGGAAAATGCGGCACAAGGCAGCGCACAGCAAGCTTTTGCCGACGCCCGACATCGTTCCCTGAACCATAATGCATTTGGCTTTTTTCATCCGCTTTTCCTTTCCTTTTCCTGTTTTCCGATTTGCTTCATTATATATGACCACGTTCCTGAGTCGTTCCAAAATATATTGCCGCATTCCTTTCCCATCTTAAAACCACCCATGCCCACTATGCGGAAATTTCCCATTTGCTTCATGCGCCGCCTTCTCATGAGCCTCCTCTGAAAATGCTTCCAAAACCGCCTCTAAAGTCCCGGCCAAACGCAGATTTTCCGCATGCGTTCTAACCGCCACCCGATACCAGCCCTCGCCCAGCCCGTGATAATTGGCGCAATTTCTGATCAAAATCCCCTTTTCCCGCATCGCGCATTCCAATGCCAGGAAGCTTCGGAACAATAAATAATTCGCTTCGCCCGGCAAGACAGAAAACCCCAGCCCGGCAAGACGTTTCATAAGCCACCGGCGCTCCCGACGCACAAGCGCCCGCACAGACTGCACATATTCCCGTTCTTGCAAAGCCGCCACACCTGCTTTCTGCGCCATGTCCGATACGCCCCAAGGCTGTCCCGCACGGCGCATTTTTTCCAGTAACCCTTCATCGGAACACAGACAGTATCCCAGCCGCACGCCCGCCATCGCATATAGCTTCGTGAAGGATTTTAAGATGACCAGATGCGGGTTTTCACAGAGAAAGCCTTTCATGGTATGCGCCTTGGGCTGATCCAGAAAATCGTTAAAACACTCATCGATTACCAGGATCGCTCCTTTCTGCCTGCACCGCGCCAGCACCTTTTCAAGCAAAGCCCGCCCGTCGGTAACGCCCGTCGGATTGTTCGGCTGGCACAGGAAAACCACGTCGGTTTCTTCGGTGATTGCCTCGATGAAACCATCATCCAGTTTAAAACCGCTTTCTTCTGCCAGCAAATATCGCCTGACGCCACACCTGACAGTATCGAGCGCCGCTTCATATTCCAGAAAAGATGGCGCTGGCACGAGCGCTTTTTCCGGGCGCAGCGACAATGCCAAACGAAAAAGCAAATCCGCCGCGCCGTTTCCACACAGGATATGCTCCCGCGCCACCGCTTCAAACGCCGCAAGCTCTCCCGTAAGCTCCCTGCACAAGGGATCAGGATACCGATCGGCATCCGCCAAAGATTCTACGATCGCACGTTGAACCTTCTCCGGCATTCCCAAAGGGCTGATATTGGCTGAAAAATCGAGCGGCCGGTATCCATGCGCTTCTTCAAAGCCCGCCCAGTCACCACCGTGAACCAACGTTTTGCTTTTTTTCATTCACCTTCTCCCCTCATACCATCAGCATGACTTGAAATTTCCAATCGCCTCATCCTCTTCTTCGGCGTTTCTCTCTTTCATGCCAGTAACAATTCCAAAATCCAGATTTAGCTATTCGTATCACCGCTTAACCGCCTCTTTCTCGCGCAAACATCGATTCCGGAAACGCTTGACCGCACCTGTCCGTACTTTCAACGATTCTCAAACAATCTTCCCAGATCATGCCAGCAACGCTGCCAAAAATCGCACCGCTGTAACCAGAAAAAGCGACAGCACACTTGCAGCATACATCATCTTGACCGCCGCCAGAATATCGTCTGCATCAATCTGGCGCACCGCATCCCCAATAAAGGGTTTGTCGTAACGCTTGCCAAAATAAGATGCAGGACCTGCCAACTGCACGCCCAGCGCACCAGCGCACGCCGCTTCCGTCTGGGCAGCATTGGGGCTCGCATGATTCCGCCGGTCCCGCCGCCAGATCCGCCAGGCATTTTTCGCGTTTCCTCCGGCAAAAGGCGCAGACACGATCAAAAACAACGCGGCAATCCGAGAAGGAACATAACCCGCCGCATCATCCAGCCGGGCCGCTGCCCTGCCAAAGTACAAATACCGTTCGTTTTGATAGCCGAGCATACTGTCCATGGTATTAACCGCTTTGTATGCCAGCCCTAGCGGCGCGCCGCCGACCGCCAGGTAAAACAGGGGCGCGAAAACACCATCCGAGTAATTTTCCGCCACTGTCTCCACCGTCGCCCGCACGACGCCCTCGCGCGATAGCCCCTCCGTATCCCGCCCTACGATGCGCGCCACAGCGCGGCGCGCATCCGCAAGGCTTCCCGCCTCCACCAAACATCGATAGACGCGAAGGCTTTCATCCGCAAGTCCCTTTGCCGCCAACGCCTGCCAGCACCACACCACCTGTACCATCCATGCCAAAATCGGATGAATCCATGCCGCTACAATATAAATCCCCTGCGCCGCTGCAAACACTCCCAACACGACACAAACGACCAAAACGATACCGCCGAAAAGCTCTCCCCGCTCCGTTTGCGGCAAAGTCCGCCGCAACATACGCTCTAAATGCGAGATCCACCTGCCAATCATCACGACAGGATGCGGCATCCAGGCAGGATCGCCCAAAACCAAATCCAAAAGAAATCCACATACAATCGCTGTTGTCAACATCATCCGCCTGCACCCCTAAACGCATCCGCCCGGCGGAAAACCGCCTGATACGAAGCCGCCGCCTGCACGAACCGCTCTGCCAGCTTCGGGCTGCCCGCAAAATACAAATGCGGAAATCCTGCATACAGAGAATCGGTCACCCAGCAGCAACGCCACACCCTGCCCCTGCCTGATTGGAAAACGCCTGCCCATGAAGCGCCCGGCTTTTCCGCCTGCAATCCATCGCCGTTTTCCGTAGAATCCCAATAATGGAATTCATGCGCCGGAATTTCCTCGCCTGCACGAAATAATAAACTGTCCGTTTCCGCCCGCAGCTTACTGTACCCAAACCTGACCAGCCTGCTCTGCTTTTCCGCTGTGCCGGGCAGTACACCTGCCATGGGATACCGTATGCCATCGCTTGCCGCAAGCCTGCGTCCCAGATATAAAAATCCGCCGCATTCAGCAACCGTGGGCAAACCTGCTGCAACGGCTCTGCCGACCGACTGCCGCATCGTCTCGTTTTCGGACAAGGCTTTCGCATAAAGCTCAGGATATCCGCCCGGAAGATACAGGCCGCAGATGCCCTCCGGAAGACGTGCATCACGCAACGGGCTAAACCAGATCAGCTCCGCGCCTGCCTTCCGCAGCGCATCCAGCGTTTCCTGATATACAAAACAAAATGCCTCATCCCTTGCCACGGCAATGGAAACGGTACCGCTACAGCGCGAGCAATTTTGTGCAAGGCCAGAAGAAGAGCAAGCAGGCGCAGCGCCATTCGCCCCAGTTCCAACAGAAAAATCACTACAATCTGAATACCCCGCCGAAAATGAACGTTCTGTCAAAGATACGCCCTCATGCTTTTGCCGTTCTATCAAACCTTCCTGTTCGCATTTTTGCCGTTCCGCCAAAGCTGTCTGCTTGCTGCCCGGGCAAGCCTGAACTGCCTGTTTCTGCACTTGCCATCCCATCGGGACCGCCCGCTCACATCCCTGCGATCGTCCGCTTTTGCTTCCACATAAATATAAAAGGCGTTCCATATCCACACTTTCTGAAAGCTGCGCTGCAATTTTATCAAGCCTTTCTGCCAGATTTTCGACTTCCCCTGCGGTACATAATCCCAAATGCCTGCTTTTAAAATCAGCTTCTTCCATGGAAGGCAGGTATCCCAAAACAGGAACTCCACTTTCCCGCTCGATTGTTTCCGCCAATCTCTGAAACAGCGCCAGGCTGCACCGATTGAAAATAACGCCTGTGATATGATGCGGCTTGCGCAGGGAACACATGCCCTTGATCTGGGCGGCCAGCGTCAAGCTTGCGCCTTTGGGATCGACCACCAGGATTACAGGCAGATCCAAGACATCGGCCACGTGCCATGCGCTCGCCTGCTCCGTGACGCCTGCCACGCCGTCATAAAATCCCATCACACCTTCGCACACGGCCGCATCACAGCCTGCGCATATCCTGTCATACTGCGCTTTTACATATTCTTCGGAGGATAGAAATAAATCCAGGTTATAGCTCTGCACGCCAAGTACCGCCCTGTGAAACATGGGATCGATATAATCCGGTCCGCATTTGAACGCACACGTTTGTTTATTCATCTGTTTCAAAAGCGCCAGCATCCCGCAAGCAACAGCCGTTTTTCCGCTGCCCGATGCCGGAGCTGCAATCATCATCTGAATCATTTCAGTTTCCCTTTCAATCCCCGTTCGTAATCAAAAAAACCGGATTATTCGCCATCATCAGGTGGAGTGAACTAGCCTTTTCCGCATGACTGACGGAAATCTGGGTCACATCAGCCGTCCAGCCGCAAGCCGTAAGCGCTGATATCGAAGCCTGCAAGGTTTCCAATGCGATAGCCGTAATGCAGATACGGGCGTTTTCATTTTTCTGGCGGATCATCGCTACGATCTCCGCCATCATTCCTTTGCTTCCACCGATAAACACAGCGTCAGGCGGCGGCAACTGCCGCAAGCATTCCGGTGCTTTCCCCGCGATCATCGAAAGATTCCACGCACCGAACCGGCGGCGGTTTGTCTCGATCAGGCGGCAGGCCTCTTCCTTGCACTCCACAGCGAATACCTGCCCCAAACGATTCGCCAGCGCCATTTCCACCGATACGCTTCCCGTTCCTGCCCCTACATCCCAGATCACATCCCCGGGACGTATCCGCAGCCTTCCTAAAACCACCGCACGGACATCCCGCTTCGTCATCGGGACAGAGCCGCGCACGAACGCATTGTCCGGGATCGTCGGCAAGCTGCACGCAAATCGATTTCCCGCCTCCCGCTCAAGTCCAACCGCCGTCGCCCCAGGCTCATCCACTGCCCGCTCAAACCCAACGGCCTCCCGCTCAGGTTCAACCGCCGTCTGCCGATTTCCCGTCGCTTCCCGCCAAGAACCGTCCGAGTCAAAAGACTCGGATGACCCACGCATAGGCGCTGCGTCCGCCAGCATCACCGACAGCGGCGCAAAATCCATGTCCGCCGCCTCGCAAGCAGAACATTGATAAATCCGCTCCGATTCATAAGAAAGCGCCTCACCAATGGTCACCGTGAGCATCCCCAAGCCTGCACGAACAAGCTGTTTGCATAAAACCGCCGGTCCTGTCCTTCCCCCGGTCAGAAAAAAGGCAGGTTTTCCCTGCATCACGGCGTTTACCGCATTGCAATCCGTGCCATGTGCGGAAACGAGATTCCAAGCCTGCCACGGCAACCCGATCCTGGCAGAAAAAAGCTGCAAGCTGGAAATTCCCGGAATCACCCTGACCTCAATCCCGCCTTTTTCCAAAAGCGGCAGCAGCTTCCGCACGCCTGAATAAAAGCCTGTATCGCCGCTATAGAGGACGCAGATATTCCGGCCGGCTTCCTGGCAAATAGCTTCGTAAACCGTTTCCGCAGATACCGCCTCATAAAAAGACGCCGCCTTACGAAATGCCCCATCAGGGCGAGCCGCATTGCAAGCCTCCTCACCACGCAGTCTCTCGCTACAGAAAGTTTTATCATGATCATTCGCATCACAGTGAGCCGCGTCCTGGCATCTCACCCCGTCCAAAAGCCGCTTCGAACCGATCAAAACCTCCGCCTGCCCTAACGCTTCCAATGCTTCCACAGTCTGCATTTTTTCACTTCCGCATCCCATCCCGATCAGCGTAACCCTCATGCCATCCTCCTGCAAATTGCATCAATTTCATCAAGCGAATATCCCGTATCCTCCGGCCTTGCGATCACCACTGCCTGAATCCCACAGGCAGCGGCCGCAGCCAGCTTTTCCATGAATCCTCCGGCTTTGCCGCCATCCTTTGTCACCAAATAATCGATCTGGTATTGGCGAATCAACGCTTCATTGAGCGGCTGCCCAAACGGGCCTTGCATAGCGATGATATTCCGATGCGGTATCCCCGCCGCCTCGCAGGCTTTCAGGCTTTCAGGAAACGGCAGCACCCTGGGATAAAGACGCGCTGCTCCCAGCTCTGCAAACTGTGCGAGAGCCTTTGCGCCAGTTGTAAGCAATAGATTGCCTTTTCTTTTCCGCAGCCATTTGACGGCTTCCGTTGCCGAAGAAACGAAAATGACGCTTCCGCTGCCTGCCGCCAACTCGGAAAAATTACTTTCTGGACGTTTCAGCCGATAATAGGGAACATTTGCTTGCCTGCATGCCCAGCGTATGTTTTTTGTCGCGTCTTCGGCATATGGATGTGTCGCATCGATGCAGACGTCTGCCGCTGCCACCGCTAGACGCATCTCCCCTGCGCTTTTCCTGCCTGCATGGACGCATACTCCGCTGATTTTTCCCTGCGCTTCACCGCCATACTGCGTAGCGACAAAAACGTGTACCGAAATGCCCGCCTCTGCCAGCCTGCCGGAAAGCAGCCGCCCTTCTGTCGTCCCACCAAAAATAATTGCTTTCATTTGTATTCATACTCCTGTGCCGCAGACATCTTTCCAGCATTTTCATGCCCTCCCGGCATGGCGCGCCCGCCGCCTTCATATCCGCTCAGCATGGCAATCCTGCCACCGCCTTCATGCCCTCCCGGCATAGCCAGTCTGCCACCGTTTTCATATCCCCGCGGCGTAACCATCCTGCCTGCGCATACCTTGGTCATGGATGAACCGACCCATACAGTGGTAAACATATCGATCGGCTCGTCCGCAAGCGCGGATAGCGCAATGATGTTGCTCTCCTGTCCCTTCCTGCCGATCTGCTTCACCCAGCCGCAGACCGTATCCGGCGATTTTTCTTCCAGCAAAATTTCACATGCCCTGCCGAGATGCTCTGTACGCTTTTTCGATTTTGGGTTGTAAAGGCATACGATAAAATCACCCTTGGCGGCACAGCGAAGCCTTTCCTCGATCAAATCCCACGGCGTAAGCAGATCCGATAAGGAAATCACACAAAAGTCATGCCCGATCGGCGCGCCCAGGACCGCAGCGCCTGAAACAGCGGCGGTAACCCCGCAGACGACTTCAATTTCAATGTCTTCATATGCTTCCGCCAGTTGTAACAACAATCCTGCCATGCCATAGACGCCGGAATCACCGCTGCACACCATGGCAACGGTCTTTCCTTGCTTCGCCGTTTCCAGCGCCCAGCGGCAACGCTTCATTTCCTGCATCATCGGCGTAGCATAAAATACTTTCTGTGGAAAAAGCGGCTGAATCAGATCGACGTATACGGTATAACCGCAGATCACATCGGATGCCGCAAGTGCTGCCCGCGCTGCTTCCGTCATAAATGCCGCATCGCCCGGACCAATTCCCACCGCATATACTTTATTCATGCTTCCACCTCCAATCTGGCTCATACTGCTCCAAGGCAATCGCCATCGTGATCCCGCCGCCTGCGCGCTTTTTTTGGTATAGCTTCCCGTTCGAAGCCAGCACTGCGCTGCGCTCGCACACATTATCCACGCCCGTCACGCCCTTGACAAATTCCGACGCAGAAAAGACGCCCTCAGCTTTCGCCAACGCTTCTGCCGAAAATGTCACCAAAGGCAGATCATGATTTCGGCAAAAGGCGATCAAACCACGTTCCTTCTTTTTTAAATCGATCGTCGCCACCCGGCAAACCGCCTCTTTTGCCAGATTCGTTTCAGACAAAAGACTCTGAAAATGTTCTTCTAATTGTTTTTCATCCGTTCCCTGGCGGCATCCCACGCCAAGGACAGCAATGCGGGGAACGAGCTTTAACTGTGTCCCAGATCCACCTGCATGAAAATCAACCACAACCTGACAATCCGCTTCATCCTGCACCTGCCGAGCGCCTTGTGGCGCATCACCTTCTATCTTGGTAAAGCACTTGATTCCGATGCGTTCACCGCAAAGCAACGCACTCGATATCTCCTTGATTTTTTCCGGATTAAGAATATCGCAGTTCTGGTGCTTTGCCCACTCATCGACGGCAAAAACACCGTTGATGTCGGTTGCCGTAGTAATGACAGGCACAGCACCGCAAAAGCTCGCTACCATGCGCGCAAGGTCATTGCCGCCGCCCAGATGCCCCGATAAAAGCGATATGGCAAATCGACCGCCTTCATCGACTACGACCACGGCCGGATCGCTCGTTTTGCTGGCCAGGTACGGTGCGACTGCGCGCACTGCGATCCCGCAAGCGCCGACATAGACAAGTGCATCCGCATCCCGGAAATTCTCTGCCGTCCACTGCGATAGCGACACGCCGCCGCAAGAGGATGCTGCCCCACCAGAAGGCATTTCGCCGCCGCAAGGGGATGTTTCCCCGCCAGAGGACATTCCGCTGCGACAAGACGCTTCCCCATGATGAGACGCCGCTCCGCAGCGGGACGCTTCGCCGCCCAGCATCTGCGCCAGCTTTAACGCCAAAGCATATCCCTTATCCGTAAAAGACAGATACCGCAGCCGCTTCATGTCCTCGCCGCCTTTCGAAACTCCGTCGCAAAAGCCGGATCGTACAGCTTGCTTCTCTCATAATGATCACCTAAAAAACCACCGACGAGTACAAGCGCGGTCTTCGTGATACCCGCCTGCCTTGCGCTTTCCGCTATCGTCCCTACCGTACAGCGCACGAGCTTTTCCTCCGGCCAGCTCGCCTTATATACAATGGCTGCCGGCGTATCCTCCGCATACGCACCGCAAAGCAGCTCCGCCTGCACCTCCTCCAAAAGTGATGCAGAAAGAAAGATGACCATCGTCGCGCCATGCGCCGCAAATCCTGCGAGACGTTCCTTTTCAGGAACTGGCGTCCTGCCTGCCATCCGCGTGATCACCACGCTCTGGCTCACCCCCGGCAAGGTATACTCTGCACATAGCGCAGCAGCAGCACCGCAAAAGCTCGATACCCCAGGTGTGTCATCATAACGAATGCCTTTTTCATCGAGAAGATCCATCTGTTCCCGAATCGCACCATACAAGCTGGCATCACCCGTATGAAGCCGCACCGTATCCTTGCCAGAAGCCTCCATCCTCTCGATCACCGCAATCACCTCTTCCAGCGTCATCTCTGCGCTGTTATGGACTTCACAGTCTTTTGGGGCGTATGCCAGCAATGCCGGATTGACCAAGCTTCCAGCATATATGATGCATTCCGCCACCTCCAGCATACGCAAACCCCGCAAGGTGATCAGATCCGCAGCACCAGGTCCTGCACCTACAAAATGAACCATGTCTTGCCTCCTTATCAACAATCGCCATCCAAAAAACGAACCTATGCCAACAATGCCATTTCCGCCGCCTGCGATACCGCTCAGCTTTTGCCATTTCTGCATCGGAACGCGCTTATCCTTTAGCGATCCCGCTTGACATTGCTTCTGCATCAGAACGCACCTATCCTTTGGCGATCTCGTTTCGCACCGCTTCCCATTCTGCAATGATTGCCTGCGCCGTTTCCGTATGTCCCAATACGCCATAGTGATTGGAAAAGGTCACAGCACCAACAAGAAAACTGCCGTCTGCCCTGTGCGTAAGCCGCCGCTGGATCGCACGCAAGATGCTGTCCATTACCTGATAACGCAGGCGTTCCCCATCCAAAAGCGCGATACAGGCATCCGTTGTCGCGGCTTCCATCAGCTTCTGGCAAAGCGCCGTCTCCCCGCCGCAAAGCGCGGCATGCGCACAGAAGATTTCATTTCTGCCATCCGCATACGAAGAATGGGTATTCATAATGCCCGCCGCAAGTTTAACGATTTTGCCAATATGGCCGACCAGCAAAACGCGGTCAAAACCCTCCGCCGCTGCCATATCCAGTGCATCACCGATAAAATTAGAACATTTAACGACGGGAACGCCATAACGCGTGATATTTTCCGTTTCAATAAATTGCTGCCCATAATTTCCCGGCGTCAGGATGAGGTCTTTCGATTCCGCCGCCACCTGGCGGATATTCACTTCGATGGTATCGCGCAGTGCCTGCTCGCTCATCGGCTCTACGATACCCGATGTTCCCAGAATCGAAAGGCCTCCTTCCACGCCCAACATGGCGTTTAACGTCTGTGCCGCGATTTTCTCTCCCGCCGGGAT
>CAJUEB010000080.1 GCA_910585135.1 uncultured Eubacteriales bacterium | reverse complement strand
CCTTTGATGAAGGCGAGACGACCAAGGTAATCGGAAACCAATTTGTTGATTTGAAGACATATGTTGAATTTGATGTTTCTGATCTCCATATTGCCGATAAAGTGTATTATCCTGTGCTGATGGAAATTCTGGCGGAAAATAACGATCCGGAATCGATCCGGGAAGCGCTTGCTTTGCGGAAAAATGAGCTTTCACCAAAACACATTTTAGTTGCGGACGTGATCGCTTCCGTCAGCTATCTTTTGAACCTGAATTATGGAATCGGAAATGTTGACGATATCGACCATCTGGGAAACAGGCGGCTGAGAACGGTAGGCGAACTGTTGCAGAACCAGATCAGGATCGGGCTTTCCAGAATGGAACGGACGATCAAGGAGCGAATGACGACGCAGGATACAGCGGAAGTAACGCCGCAGGGGCTGATGAATATCAGGCCGGTTACGGCTGCGGTTAAAGAGTTCTTTGGCAGCTCGCAGCTTTCGCAGTTCATGGATCAGACCAACCCGCTGGCGGAACTGACACACAAGAGAAGGCTTTCCGCACTCGGCCCTGGCGGTCTTTCCAGGGAAAGGGCAGGATTTGAGGTAAGAGACGTACACCATTCCCATTATGGCAGGATGTGTCCGATCGAGACGCCGGAAGGTCCGAACATCGGCTTGATCGGTTCGCTGACGACCTATGGGATCATCAATCAGTACGGATTCATCGAAACACCGTACCGTGTAGTTGATAAGGCGACGGGAAGGGTCACGGAAGAGATCCACTACCTGACTGCCGACGATGAAGAGGATAAGATCGTGGCACAGGCAAATGAACCGCTTGATTCGGAAGGGCATTTTGCGAATCTGAAGGTTGCCGCCAGAGGAAAGGGCGGCGATATCGACCTCGTGCCGAGAGAAGCCGTAGACTATATGGACGTTTCCCCGAAGCAGGTCGTATCCGTTGCGACGGCTATGATCCCGTTTTTGGAAAACGACGATGCGAACAGAGCGCTCATGGGTTCTAACATGCAGAGACAGGCTGTCCCGCTGATGGTGACAGAAGCGCCGATCGTTGGAACGGGCATGGAGTACAAGGCTGCCCGGGATTCCGGCGTCGTGATCATCGCGAAGCATTCCGGGACGGTTGACTTTATCGATGCGGATAAAATCGTCGTGCTGCGGGATGACGGGGAAGGCAAGGATGAATACAAGCTCCTGAAATTCAAGCGTTCTAACCAGGGAACTTGTATCAATCAGCGACCGATCGTTTACAATGGCGAACACGTTGATGCAGGCGAGGTCATTGCAGATGGACCGTCCACGGAAAACGGTGAAGTTGCCCTGGGCAAGAACCTTCTCATCGGGTTCATGACGTGGGAAGGTTATAACTACGAGGATGCGATCATCCTCAATGAAAGACTGATCATGGAGGACGTTCTGACGTCCATCCATATTGAAAAATATGAAGCAGAGGCCAGGGATACGAAGCTGGGCCCGGAAGAAATCACAAGGGATATCCCGAACGTGAGCGAGGATGCCTTAAAGGACCTGGATGAGGAAGGTATCATCAGAAAGGGTGCAGAAGTAAATTCGTCTGACATCCTGGTCGGAAAAGTAACCCCGAAGGGTGAAACAGAGCTGACGGCCGAAGAAAGGCTGCTGCGCGCGATTTTTGGAGAGAAAGCGAGAGAAGTAAGGGATACTTCCCTGCGCGTGCCGCATGGGGAGACAGGTATCGTTGTTGATGTTAAAATCTTCTCCAGGGAAAACGGGGATGAGCTGCCGCCTGGCGTGAATAAGCTCGTGCGATGCTATATCGCGACCAAGAGAAAGATCAGCGTCGGTGACAAGATGGCGGGAAGGCATGGAAACAAGGGCGTTATTTCCAGAATCCTGCCGGAAGAGGATATGCCGTTTTTGGAAAACGGACAGCCACTCCAGGTGATGTTAAACCCTCTGGGCGTACCGTCCCGAATGAACGTAGGGCAGGTGCTTGAGGTTCATCTGGGGCTTGCCGCCAAGAACAAGGATTGGTATATCGCGACGCCGGTATTCGATGGCGCAAATGAAAAGGATATCATACAGCTTCTCAACGAGAGCGGCTTCGATGAAAGCGGCAAGCTGCGGCTGCGGGACGGCAGGACGGGAGAATATTTCGATAATCCTGTTACCGTAGGCTATATGTATATGCTGAAGCTGCACCATCTGGTTGACGATAAGATCCATGCCAGAAGTACAGGCCCGTATTCGCTGGTAACGCAGCAGCCTCTGGGCGGCAAAGCCCAGTTCGGTGGACAGCGTTTCGGCGAAATGGAAGTTTGGGCGTTGGAGGCTTATGGCGCTGCGTATACGCTTCAGGAGATCCTGACGGTTAAGTCTGATGATATCGTGGGACGCGTTAAAACGTATGAGGCGATCGTAAAGGGCGAAAATATTCCTGAACCAGGCATCCCTGAATCATTTAAGGTTCTGATCAAGGAAATGCAGAGCCTGTGCCTTGACGTCAAAGTGCTTACGGAGGACAACGAGGAAATCCAGATCAAGGAGACCAGCGAGGTCGAGGGTATCCCTGCCATTGAAGACATGGTGGATGTTGAGCTGGAGCTGGAAGCGGAATCATCGGGAGAAGATGACATCGACATTGCAGATGAAGAAGATGGTTTTGAAGAAGAGGAGTTTGAGGAAGAAGCTGACTTCGAGGAAGAGGAGCTGGAGCCGGATGATTTTGAAGAGGTTGATTTAGAGGATATCGAAATCGAACCTGTCGAGGAGTAACAAGAAAGGGGAAGTGACAGATGGATAATAACAATTATGAATTGAATAATTTCGAGTCTCTACAGATCGGCCTGGCGTCCACGGACAAGATCCTGACTTGGTCCCATGGAGAAGTTACGAAACCCGAAACGATAAATTACAGAACGCTCAAACCGGAAAAGGATGGTCTTTTCTGCGAAAGGATCTTCGGACCGACCAAGGATTGGGAGTGTCATTGCGGAAAATACAAAAGGATCAGATATAAAGGAATCGTCTGCGATAAATGCGGCGTAGAGGTAACGAAAGCCAAAGTAAGAAGGGAACGGATGGGTCACATCAAGCTGGCGTCGCCTGTTTCCCATATTTGGTATTTCAAGGGAATCCCTTCCAGGATGGGGCTTGTCCTTGACATATCACCGAGGGTACTGGAAAAAATTCTTTACTTTGCAAATTTCATCGTAACCGATCCGGGCAATACTGAATTCGCATATAAGGAAATCTTGACTGAAGACCAGTACCGGGAAGCAAAGGATAATCCCGCAAACAAATTCAAGGCGGGAATGGGCGCGGAAGCCGTCAGGGAGCTTTTGATGCATATTGACCTGGATGAGCTTTCGAAGGAGCTGCGTGAAAAGCTGACGGGCGCAACGGGACAGAAGAAGATAAGAATTGTCAGAAGGCTTGAAGTGATAGAGGCGCTCCGTGCGTCGGGCAACAGGCCTGAATGGATGGTGCTGGAAGTAATCCCGGTTATCCCGCCTGATCTGAGGCCGATGGTGCAGCTGGACGGCGGCAGGTTTGCTACGTCTGATTTAAACGACCTTTACAGACGTGTAATCAACCGAAACAACAGGCTCAACAGGCTTTTGGAGCTGGGTGCGCCTGACATCATCGTCAGAAATGAGAAACGGATGCTGCAAGAGGCAGTCGATGCTTTGATCGATAACGGCAGGAGGGGAAAGCCGGTAACAGGCCCTGGGTCGAGACCGCTGAAATCCCTGTCGGATATGCTCAAGGGAAAACAGGGAAGGTTCAGGCAGAACCTGCTCGGAAAGCGTGTCGATTATTCGGGCCGTTCTGTAATCGTCGTCGGACCGGAGCTGAAATTCTATCAATGCGGGCTTCCGAAGAAAATGGCGCTTGAGCTGTTCAAGCCGTTTATCATGAAAAAGCTGGTGGAAAACGGCAATGCGCACAATATCAAGAGCGCGAAGCGAATGGTAGAGAAAGTAAGGCCGGAGGTCTGGGATGTGCTGGAAGGCGTGATCAAGGAACACCCGGTTATGCTGAACCGTGCGCCGACCCTGCATAGGCTGGGGATCCAGGCTTTTGAGCCGGTTCTGGTAGAGGGTAAGGCGATCAAGCTGCACCCGTTGGCATGTACTGCATTCAATGCCGACTTTGACGGAGACCAGATGGCCGTTCATGTGCCGCTTTCCGTGGAAGCGCAGGCAGAAGCGAGATTTTTGATGCTTTCCGTCAATAACATCCTAGCGCCAAAAGACGGTTCTCCAATCACGACGCCGACACAGGACATGATCCTGGGCAGCTATTACCTGACACATCCGGGACAGGAGGAAGGAAAACGAACTTCTCCGGCCGAAAAGGGTGACGGCAAGGTATTTACCGACATTGCGGAAATGCTCATGGCATATCAGACAGGCATGGTAGGACTGCATGCCAGGGTCAAGGTGAGAATGTACGCCGACGAATACGATACCAGGGGAAAACTGGTGGAATCGACAGTAGGGCGGTTTATATTCAACCAGAACATCCCGCAGGACTTAGGATATGTAGAAGACCGAATCGCCGATCCGTATTCTTTGGAAATCGACTTTTTGTGCGATAAGAAGAAGCTGGGGCAGATCATAGACAGGTGCTACAGGCTGCATGGCAATACGGAAACCGCTATTATGCTCGACTATATCAAGGATATGGGATTCCATTATTCCACGATTGCGGCGATCACCATCAGTATTTCCGACATGGAAATCCCTGAGGCGAAGAAGACGATCATCGAAGAAACGGAAAAAACCGTAGATAAATACGAAATGGCGTACAGGCGCGGTCTCATGTCCGATGCGGAACGATATGAAAAGGTTATTGAAATCTGGAATAAGACGACCGATGATGTAGCGGATGCGCTCATGGATTCGCTCGATTCACTCAACAATTTATTTATCATGGCGCATTCAGGCGCGAGAGGAAGCAAGAACCAGATCAGGCAGATCGGCGGAATGCGGGGACTGATGGCGAATGCGACCGGTAAGACGGTAGAAGTTCCGATCAAGGCAAACTTCCGTGAAGGGCTTTCCGTATTGGAATACTTCATTTCCACCAATGGTGCGAGAAAAGGGCTTGCCGATACGGCGCTGCGTACTGCCGACTCGGGATATCTGACGAGAAGGCTGGTCGATGTCTCCCACAATGTCATCGTCAGGGAAGATGACTGCGGTACGGACGAAGGGATCGAAGTAAAAGCCTTCACGGACGGCAAGGAGGTCATCGAAAAGCTGAAAGAGCGTATTGTGGGAAGGACTGCGCTTTTGGATATCTGCCATCCGCAGACGGGCCGCGTTATCGTTGAGCAGGATTGTGAAATCACAGAGGATGCCGCTGAGGCGATAGAAGCTGCTGGGATTGAATCTGTGGCGATCCGTTCGGTTATGACCTGCCATAGCAAGACAGGCGTTTGTGCGAAGTGTTACGGCAGAAACCTGGCAACGGGAGAGAGCGTTAATATCGGGGAAGCAGTTGGAATTACAGCCGCCCAGTCCATCGGTGAGCCGGGTACGCAGCTGACGATGAGAACGTTCCATACAGGCGGTGTTGCCGGTTCTGATATTACCCATGGTCTGCCAAGGGTTGAAGAGTTGTTTGAGGCGAGAAAGCCAAAGGGGCTTGCGGTCATTTGCGAAGCGGACGGCACGGTCGTAGCGATCGAACCGACCATGGATAATAAAACGCAGGTCAAGGTCAGGGGCGAAGAAGAACGCGTTTATGAAATCCCTTATGGCGCGCGTATCTGCGTAACGGAGGGTGAATATGTCCTCGCTGGCGATAACATTACCAGAGGACCGCTCGATCCGAAGGATATCCTGCGGCTCAACGGCGTGGAAGGTGTATATCAGTACCTGCTGAAGGAAGTACAGCGCGTGTATAAGCAGCAGGGTGTAGATATCAACGATAAGCACATTGAGGTAATCGTCGGGCAGATGCTTTCCAAGATGAAGGTAAACGATCCGGGCGATACGGGATTATTGCCTGGCGGGCAGTACAGCAAGGTGGAAATCGAGGAAGCGAACGAAGCGGCGATCGCAGAAGGAAAACAGCCGGCAGATGCTGAGCGGCTGCTGCTGGGAATCACCAAGGCGTCGCTGGCAACCAGCTCATTCCTGTCCGCGGCTTCTTTCCAGGAAACGACAAGGGTTCTGACGGATGCTGCGATCAAGGGCAAGAACGATAAGCTGCAGGGCCTGAAAGAAAACGTGATCATCGGTAAGCTCATTCCTGCCGGAACAGGGATGAAGAAATACAGATCCATCGATCTCGATTACGGCGTGAATACGGCGCTCATCGAAGCATACAGGCAGATGCAGCGGGAAATGGAGCTGGAGGAAGAAGAGGACGATGAGATCGAGGAAATCGCACCAGTTATGGGAACGGGCGACGACCTTGCGATCGCAGAGGAATTCGCCGCAGACATGAACGGTGCAGATATTGAAATCGTTGAAATTGATGAATAAACCAGTTCCTGGCCAGTGTCTGCTGAGATATGGAAAACCAGCAGACAGACAGGGGATAATTGATGTTGACATCATAGTGAAAAGCATGATAAAATAATTGTTGGCTTTGGGCTTTTAACGGTTCAAAGCTAACGCTAGTTTTGAAGAAAGGAGAAAAAGGATGCCTACAATTAACCAATTAGTACGTCAGGGCAGAACCAGCAGTGAAAAGAAGTCAACAGCGCCTGCACTCAACAGGGGAATCAATTCTCTGAAGAGGGTTGCGACCAACGTTAATTCACCGCAAAAAAGAGGCGTTTGCACTTCTGTAAAGACGGTTACGCCGAAGAAGCCGAATTCGGCTTTGAGAAAAGTAGCCAGGGTTCGTTTGACGAATGGTGTCGAGGTAACAGCATACATTCCGGGAATCGGACATAACCTCCAGGAACACAGTGTTGTACTCATCAGAGGCGGAAGGGTAAAAGACCTTCCGGGTGTAAGATACCACATCGTTCGGGGAACGCTCGATACTGCCGGCGTTGCAGACAGAAAACAGGCTCGTTCCAAGTATGGGGCAAAGAGACCTAAGAAGTAGTAATCGGTAAATTTGAAAGTGCCTTTGATATATAAATCCAAATGCATCGGGAGACTGCGGCATAAGATGAATTATCAATGCGCACCACGCGCACAATAATCGTAGTCGTTCATTTGACGGGGTTATTGTGTTCGAGTACCGACTTTAAAATTTAACAAGGAGGGAAGAGAAGTGCCAAGAAAAGGAAATGTACCAAAGCGGGAAGTTCTTCCTGATCCGGTGTATGGAAGCGTTGTTGTAGCGAAGCTGATCAACAGCGTTATGCTGGATGGAAAGAAAGGAGTCGCGCAGAAGATCGTTTACGATGCATTTGCAAGAGTAAAGGAAGCAACTGGCGAAGAACCTTTGGAAGTATTTGAAAAAGCAATGAACAACATTATGCCAGTTCTTGAAGTAAAAGCCAGACGTGTCGGCGGCGCAAACTATCAGGTGCCGATCGAGGTAAGAGCTGAGAGACGCCAGACGCTGGGACTCAGGTGGCTGACGAAGTACACAAGAGCCAGAGGCGAAAAAACCATGGCGGAAAGACTGGCAAAGGAATTGATGGATGCTGCAAATAATACGGGTGCATCCGTTAAGAAAAAAGAAGATACGCATAAGATGGCGGAAGCCAACAAGGCTTTTGCACATTATCGCTGGTAGCCTGTTAAACCTGGCTGCGGCATTGCGGACTGTAATCCATGCGCCGTTTCTTAATTGATATGCTTTGCGGCATATGATATATGGGCGACCCTATGGATTCTGCCGTTTAGCCGCAAATGGTTTTTCGGATGTTACTGAATGTTAAAAGCAGAAAGGAGGATAATATGTCAAATAGAAGTTTTCCGTTAGAAAAGACTAGAAATATTGGCATAATGGCGCATATAGACGCCGGAAAAACGACGACCACAGAAAGAATCTTGTTCTATACCGGAAGAACCCATAAGCTGGGCGAAACGCATGAAGGTGCAGCGACCATGGACTGGATGGAGCAGGAGCAGGAACGTGGCATTACAATTACCTCTGCTGCTACTACAGCCCAATGGAAAGACACTAGAATTAATATCATCGATACACCGGGACACGTGGACTTTACGGTTGAAGTAGAACGCTCCTTACGAGTTTTGGATGGTGCTGTCACCGTGCTTTGTGCAAAGGGCGGGGTTGAGCCACAATCGGAAACTGTTTGGAGACAAGCCGAAAAGTATGGCGTCCCACGTATGATCTTTGTAAATAAAATGGATATCCTTGGAGCAGATTTCTATCGAGTCGTAGATATGGTCAAGGACAGGCTGAAGGCCAATGCAGTGCCGATCCAGCTTCCGATTGGCAAAGAGGACTCTTTTGTCGGAATTGTTGACTTAGTAGAAATGAAGGCAGAGATATACAAGGATGACCTTGGCAAAGAATACGAAAGGGTTGAGATTCCTGATGATCTGAAAGCAGAAGCCGGCGAGTGGCGCGAGAAGCTGCTCGAATCGGTTGCCGAATTGGATGAAGATCTGATGATGAAATTCCTCGAAGGAGAAGAAATGACCGAGGAGGAAATTAAAAGCGTCATCAGGACTGCTACCATTGCCGGACAGATGATTCCGGTAACATGCGGCTCAGCTTATCGGAACAAAGGGGTTCAGATGATGCTCGACGCGGTGGTTGACTATATGCCGTCACCTGTGGACATCCCGCCAATCAAGGGAATCGTTCCGAGAACAGGTGCGGAAGAGGAACGGCCTGCGGATGATAAAGGTCCATTCTCAGCCTTAGCCTTCAAGATTATGGCTGACCCTTATGTGGGCAAGCTGGCATTTTTCCGTGTTTATTCGGGGACGCTGGCGTCAGGCTCTTATGTCTATAATTCCACAAAGGAGAAGAAGGAGAGAGTAGGACGAATTCTTCAGATGCATGCCAATAAACGAGAGGATATCGATATGGTATACTCGGGCGACATCGCAGCAGCAGTAGGACTGAAAGTTACTACGACAGGTGATACTCTCTGTGACGAGAAGAGAGATATCATATTAGAATCAATGGAATTTCCTGATCCGGTAATCGAGATCGCCATTGAGCCGAAAACGAAGGCTGGACAGGAAAAGATGGGGATTGCGCTTGCGAAGCTGGCGGAAGAAGACCCGACATTTAAGACTTATACGAATGAAGACACCGGACAGACGATCATCGCTGGTATGGGTGAACTTCACCTGGAAATTATCGTGGACCGGCTTTTGCGGGAATTCAAGGTGGAAGCGAATGTAGGCAAGCCGCAGGTTTCTTACAAAGAAACGATTACCGGCATGGCCGATGTGGATCACAAGTATGCAAAGCAGTCCGGCGGACGCGGCCAATATGGTCATGTCAAAATCAAGCTTTATCCAAGAGAGCCAGGCGAAGGCTTCGAATTCAAAAATTCTATCGTTGGCGGTGCGATTCCGAAGGAATACATCCCGAAGATCGAAGAAGGAATCAAAGAAGCGATGCAGACCGGACCGATGGCCGGATATCAGGTGGTCGATGTGGGTGTTGAACTGTACGACGGTTCTTACCACGAGGTTGACTCTTCTGAAATGGCCTTCAAAATCGCCGCATCCATGGCATTCCGTGAGGCTGCGAAGAAGGCAAACCCTGTATTGCTTGAACCGATATTTAAGGTTGAGGTTACAGTTCCTGAGGAATATATGGGCGATGTAATCGGTGATATCAGTTCGAGAAGGGGCAGGATCGAAGGATCAGATATGAACAATGGTGCGGTAGCGGTAAGGGGATATGTACCGCTTTCGGAAATGTTCGGATATGCGACGGATCTTCGTTCCAGAACGCAGGGCAGAGGCGTTTATGTCATGCAGTTTGACCATTTTGAAAAATTACCGGATAGTTTGATTGATTCGATTAACAAGTAATTCTTGTGAAAAATTTTTGTAAAAAAAATCCAGAGGACTGTTTATTGCAGCCGGATAGATGAAATGTAAAGGGATAACCTGAATGGCAGCCTTTGGCGGTCATTCAGAAGAAACCCTAAAGGATACCTATATGGCCACTTTTCAAGTGACCAAATAGAAGAAACCCTAAAGGATACCTGGATGGTCACTTTCAGTGACCAAATAGAAGAAAGGAGAATAATTTAATGGCAAAACAAAAATTTGAAAGAAATAAGCCGCATATCAACATCGGGACGATC
>CAJUEB010000079.1 GCA_910585135.1 uncultured Eubacteriales bacterium | reverse complement strand
GAAACCAGATATTCCTTTGCATCCATGCCGCCCGCTTCGAGGCGGGCAGCTCTCCGCAAGGTGCTTTCCGAAAAAAAGTATGCGAAAATGCAAAATTTGAAATATGCGGTGATGCAGAATTTGAAATATGCCGAATTTCCAAAAATGATTTTAACGCATGCTATAAAAAACCTATTATTTTGTGAAAACATACCCCCAGCGATTCGCTTGAGGTATTGACAGCGGTTTGCTTGGGATATTTTATAAAAATAAATCATGACAGAAAGGAAAATGTTGAGAGCCGCAAAAGCTCAAGATACAAGAACAATGGTATGGACTTTACAGACAGTATGAAAAAAGTGAAAGAAGACAGCTTCATCATGGCATCCCTTGCGGAAGAGACCCGCAATGCAGCCCTGGCAGCCGTAGCCGACGCTTTAGAAAAAAACAAGGATGCGATCTTTGCCGCGAATGAAAAAGATCTCGCTTATGCGAAGGAGTCATCTCTCGCTGCACCGATCGTAAGCAGGCTGAAATTTGACCGGGGAAAGCTGAATAGCTGCATCACGGGCATCAACGATTTGATCGGCCTTGAAGACCCTCTTTTCAAAGAGCTTCTCAAACGGGAGCTGGACGAAGGCCTGATTCTGACGAAAACCACCTGCCCGATCGGCGTCATTGGCGTTATCTTCGAATCCCGGCCCGATGCTTTGGTGCAGATCGCCTCGCTTTGCATCAAGAGCGGAAATTGTTCCATCCTAAAAGGCGGAAGTGAAGCGAAAAACACGAACAAAGCGCTCTTTAACATTATTTATGAAGCGGCTGTAAACGCTGGTCTGCCAAAGGGCTTTGCCACCTTGATCGAAGACCGTGCGGAAATCAGCGAGCTGCTCAAATGCCACGATTATGTCGATCTGTTGATCCCCCGCGGGTCAAATCAATTCGTCCAATACATCATGGACAATTCCAAAATACCCGTGATGGGGCATGCCGACGGGATCTGCCACATCTATGTTGACGGCGCAGCCAATATAGAAAAAGCCATTCCAATCATCATCGACTCCAAAACCCAATATGCGGCAGCCTGCAACGCTGCGGAGACGCTGCTCGTCCACCAGGGAATCGCAGACCTCATCATCCCCCTGCTGGCAGAAGCGTCCGGAAATAAAATCAAATACCGATGCGACGCTCGCTGTGCATCATTGATTCCATGCGAACCAGCAACGGAAAAGGACTTTGAAACAGAATACCTGGATGATATCCTCTCCATCAAAATCGTCGATGATATCGATGAAGCCATCAGGCATATCAACCGATACGGCTCGCACCATACCGACTGCATCATCACCGAAGATAAGGACTCTGCCGAGAAATTCATGTCACTGGTGGATTCTGCTGGGGTATACCAAAACTGCTCCACGCGGTTCGCCGATGGATTTCGCTATGGTTTTGGCGCTGAGGTTGGTATCAGTACCGGGAAAATCCATGCCAGGGGACCTGTGGGGCTTGACGGCCTGGTAACGTATAAATATAAATTGGTCGGCGATGGGCAGATTGTCGCCGATTATGCAAACGGCACATCTACGTTTAAATTCCACGATCTTTAATGTATGCGCTTCCGGAGCGTAAAAGGGTAAGCGTTTAAGATGGAAATGAACGGCGGCGCACAAAACAGGCGACGGGATGTAAAACGGGCAGCGCAAGCTGCTCCGTAAAGCTATGGCCGACCGTCCCGCAAACTTTGCGCAAACGGCGCAAATGGCAAAGCAAACCGTCCCGCACACCATGAGCATAAAATCTACAGCGGGCAGCGCAAGCTGCCCGCTTCAATTCTTTGCGATCATAGCAATCGAAACATCTATCGTAATATCCATTTTGTTTACATGAATGGTTTTGCTGATAATTCTCTGGATTTTCCTGAAAATCATTTTTTGAGAGAAAATCAGGGGTTCTAACCGCTTTCAGAGCTAAAATCAAACCTGTATCTAACTCTTTTCTCTTGATTGACGTTCATTTCTTTAATATCAGAGAAAAACCAGGGGAATTTTCTCTGAAAATCGCGTTTTACAAAAATAATAGAGAATCCACCCCCAGACAGAACGTTTTATCGACCTTTCCCATCCCTTTCCCTGCCAGATCGTCTATCAAATTCTCTGCAAATGATGATTTTTCACATTTCATAGAGAAAAAGAATATAGATACAAAAACCGTTGTTTAAAAGATGATCGATTTCCATTACAAACGAAATTTTCAGGATCTAACAGAAATGCTTTCTCTCCCAATTGCATTTCATTTTTCAATACATTTTTTTCATGTAAATTCGCAGAACCCGCACGCTGCCCACAATCCGCAGTCCAAAACCCACGATCCGCAATCTGCCATCCGAAACCCTCAGCCCGAAACGAACCCGCACGCTTTATTTACAGCCGCTGTGCTTTTTCTATAGATGCTCCGGCTTTTTCCATATATTCCCGCAGTGCTTCCACGGCATGATCGATATGCACGCCAAGCGGCTGCTCCTCCACGCTGACCACATGGATATGGCATCGGTTGACCGGCAGGAGAATCTTGTGTGTATGGCTGCCCCCGATCGCCGTTGCCATGGCTGGTGTAAGCTCACCCATCATGGCATTGGCATTCAAAATTCCGATGACGCCCAGCACTACATCCACATGCTGCATATTATGAACGATCGCATTTTCACCCGTCGCGCCTTCATCTGCACCAGCTTTTAACATCTGGCCTGTGGCCACGGCGTTCGTTCCCAGCGCAATTACATTGATCTGCGGAAACGCCTTTTTCACTTTTTCGACAATGACCCTGCCAATACCGCCACCCTGTCCATCAACTACTGCCACAGTAATCATGTTCATGCCCTCCATTTACGACTTTATTGCAACAGCCTGAACCGAATCCTTGCTTTCCATTTCGCCATTGCATTGTTTCTCAAAATTTTAAGCGGAACACGCTGCCGCTCTCGTTCCGCCCCTGATTGCCGATTTATTGTTTCTTTTATTTTGCCTTATGCGGCGATTTGGCCGCAACGATTCCACTTCAAACTTTTTGCGGAAAATTCTTTACCAGCCTCTATCGTAACCCTCATAACAATCCAGGCACACTGGCTTTCCGTTCATCAGCCGCATTTTATTTTCCGGCGCTGTTTCACCGCATATACTGCATGGAAGAGAGTGCAGGGAAGCAGCAGGTTTCGGCAAGCACATACGAGGTTTTCCCACTGTAAAAACCTCCTCCAGTGGGGCTGCCAGCACGGAATCAATATAAGACTGTCCATGCAGTCCCTCTTTTTTCTCCTTTGCCATCAGACGAAACGCATCGCCTGTACTGCGCTGAAAAAAAGTAAAGGCAAATTTCCCTGTTCCATGGTAAATCAGATTTCCCTTTCCGAGGGTACAGCCCAGCACGGACTGAATGCCGTCCACACCGCAGGCATCGTTTTCCGTCACGCAGACCACTTCCTCATCTTTCGCACGCATAATGCCAAACCGCTTCTGCGCTTCCATCGCAGCCCGTACGCCAAGGGCAAGCCCGCCACAGGTATGCCCATGAAAGTCCACCGCTTTTTTCCAAATTTCCATGCACATTTTACCATCTCCTAATTAAAAGAGAGGCAAAGAGTCCCAATGCCATCGCCGATCAGGCATCTTGCAGGCATCTCTTCGCCGAAATCTCAATATTTTTTCTTCGGTCATTTATATCCTTATCAGCGTCAATTTTCCGGCCGCCACCAGCGCATCTGGCAAGCCGCTGCCTGCACAGGCTTGCGCCCACCATCTCAGATATCTTATGCGTACCGCTATGTCCGCCACCGCCGATCAGGCATCTGGCAAGCAAATTTTCACCAAAATGTTACGGCTCGCTTGCGAAAAAACATTCGCGACCCGCACAATCTGCCATCCTGCCTCGCACGACCGCCTACAGATCCTTGATAATCGTCAGCAGATCCGCGAACACGCCATAACCTGCCTGCTCCATTTCAGGCGACTCCTCGATGATCGTCATCGTCCCCATCAGATCTGTCGTGATTGAAATTACCTGTGAAGTTCCCGTCACGGTCGCATACGCATTGAGCTTGCTGATTTCTTCCGGGGCGATTTTAACATGGAGCTGTCCGTTCTTTTCATACGCCCGGCAAATCAGTTTAAGTACATTGCCCTTGGCTGCCGCTTTATCGATATCTTCCTTGGTAATGTCCTCAATACCCGTAACCTCGATATCATCAGGCGTAATATCCGCACCCATCAGCACATTGACGAGCGCTGCCATCTTTGCCGCCGCTTCATGGCCTTCCACATCGTTTTTCGGATTAGTTTCTATAAAACCTCTTTTCTTGCCTTCTGCCACGACCTCCTTGGCAGTCTTGCCATGCTCCAAGCCCTGCAAAATATAATTCGTGGTACTGTTTAAGATTCCCTTGATCTCCGTAACCTTGCACATTTGCAAGTTTTCCCTGACAATGCTGAAGATAGGCGTTCCATCCATGACCGTGCTTTCAAAGAGGAATTTACATCCGTTCTTCTCGGCAAGCGCCTCGATTTCCTTATAATGCCATGCAAGAGGGCCTTTATTAGCGCAGATGACATGCTTGCCCCGTTTCAATGCAGCCATGATATGATCCGTCGCCATCCGCCCCGTCGCATATTCAAGCGGCGTCATTTCCACCAATACATCGTATTCAACCGCCTCCGCCACATCCAGCGCATTTCTTTGCAGCATTGTCTCGGACGCCTTCGGGAAAACGCCAGTCTCCTGAATATTGCCAAGTACACGCTCCAAATCGATCCCCCACGCATCGACCAGGTTTCCTCTCGTCTTCGTCGTGATCGCTACCACGCTAACGGTCGTATTATATACTTTTTCAATTTCTTCCTTCTTTTCCAAAAGGATTCGTGCAACGGACTGACCCAGATTACCAAATCCCAATAAAGCCACATTGATTTTTTTCATAATTAAACTCCTTGCAAAAAAATAAAAAAAGTGTGCAAGACGAAATCAAAGATTTCTTTGCACATATGTCGCCACTTTGGGCGACGCTTCGCAAGGTACTTTCTTTGAAATTCCGTCAATATCGCAAGCGATATTTCCTGCATTATAAAATAGGTGCGGTAAATTCCGCACCTATATTATATGTCGTTTTATTTCGCGATGCAAGTTCTGATTGCGTTTTCGTAAATATCAAGTCCTGCCTCAAGCTGTGCATCCGTTACGCACAGAGGACAGAGGAATCTGATTACGTTGTTATAAGTACCTGCCGCTTCCATGATCAAGCCATTCTGTACTGCTTCGGCAACGATCGCGCTAACAAGGGCAGCATCCGGCTCTTTCGTCTTCAGGTCTTTCACGAATTCGATACCGAGCATAGAACCCATGCCTCTGACATCGCCGATCACGCCGAATTCATCAGCCCACTTCTTCGCTCTTGCCCTTACCTTGTCAGCAATCGCATTAGCCTTAGCCGGATAATCTTCTCTCGTCATAACCTCGATAACCTTGAGTGCGCTTGCGCAAGCTACAGGATTTCCGCAGTATGTGCCGCCGATCGTTCCGCCCGTTACGCCGTCCATGATTTCTGCACGAGCAGTTACTGCCGACAGAGGAAGTCCGCCTGCGATAGACTTAGCAGTCGTCATGATATCAGGAGCGCAGCCTGCTTCTGCGAAGTACTGTGATGCGAAGAGCCTGCCGGAACGTCCCCAGCCTGACTGCACTTCGTCGCAAACCATCAGGATACCGTTTTCGTCACAGATCTTGCGAACGGCCTTAACCCATTCGATCGGAGCAGGAATGAATCCGCCTTCGCCCTGTACCGGCTCGAATACGATTGCTGCCGTGTATTCTTTCGGTGTTGCTTCGATAAATACCTCTTCCAGCTTATCCAGGTAATACTGAATCGCATCTTCTTCGCTCATGCCTTCCGGCCTTCTGTAAAGGTTCGGGAATTCAGCCCTGTAAATACCGTCAGGGAAAGGTCCCATGCCGATCGCATAAGCCTTCTTCGCTGTCATTGCCATCGTCATCTGTGTTCTGCCGTGGAATGCGCCCGTAAATACGATGATGTTAGGTCTTCCTGTATAGCTCTTAGCGATTTTTACAGCATTTTCATCTGCTTCCGCACCAGAGTTTACGAACATCGTCTTCTTTGCGTCGCCCTTAACAGGGACGATTTCGTTCATCTTTTCTGCCAGCTCGATGTATCTTTCATGCGTCGTAATGTTCATCATCGCATGAAAATACTTCTCGGACTGTTCCTTTACCGCTTCGATCAGCTCAGGATGGCTGTAGCCAATGTTCAGTACGCCTACGCCGCCTACCCAGTCGAGCAGAACGTTTCCATCCACGTCTTCGATCATAGCGCCTTCACCTCTTGAGATTACGAGAGGATATCCGCACTTGATCGCATCAGGCATTGCCTTGGCTCTTCTGTCAATGACTGCCTGCGCTTTTGGCCCCGGTAATTTCCCTGTTACGATCTTAGGTAATGCTTCTCTTAACATAATAAACCTCCATAACATCTTATTACATTGATAAAATTAATTTATATCCAGCTCTGAAAGCTTTCTATACAGTGTCGCCCTGGATAAGCCTAATTCCTTCGCCACCACCTCTTTGATGCCATTGTGCTGCTTCAGCTTCTTGATGATGATTTCCCGCTCATAGAGCTTGACCTGCTCGGCAAGGGGTTTATCCAGATTTTTAAATTTGATGATCTCTTCTTCGCGCTTGAGAATCCTGGCGGGAACCTCCTCCATATCAATCACATTGCCGAAAGCCATGTTCGTCCCGTATTCGACAGCGTTTTCCAGCTCCCTGACATTTCCCGGCCAGTCATGATTTATGTAAAGCTCCTCTACTTCGGGAGAAAAACCCGCGATCTTACGATTCATAAAGGTATTATATTTTTTCAGGAAATGGTACATCAGCATCCTGATATCTTCTTTTCTCTCCCGCAGAGGCGGGATCGAAAGCGGGATCACGCTGAGCCTGTAATACAGATCCTCCCGGAAGCTGCCGTCTTCTATCATTTTTTCCAGGTCTTTATTTGTCGCCGCAATCACCCGCACATCCACGATAATGCTCTTGCTGCCGCCCACCCGTTCAAACCGCATATTTTGCAGCACGTGCAGGATCTTCACCTGCAAATGAAGCGGCATATCTCCGATTTCATCCAAAAAGATCGTACCGCCGTCGGCAAGCTCGAATTTTCCCGCCTTGCCTTTTTCGCTCGCACCCGTGAACGCGCCCTTTTCATAGCCGAACAGCTCGCTTTCCAAAAGGTTTTCCGGAATCGCTCCGCAGTTTACGGTTATAAAGGGATTATCACCCCGGCTGCTCGCATAATGGATCGCCTTGGCGAACATCTCCTTACCCGTGCCGCTTTCCCCGGCGATTAAAACCGTCGAATTGCTCCTGGCCGTGATCAGCGCTTGTTTCTTGGCAATCATGATTTTTTCACTCGTGCCGATGATGTCGTCTACCGTGTTTTTAATATTCCTGGTACTAAAATTATATACCAACTTCTGCGCTTCTTCAATATCCCGGAAAGAAATTACAACGCCGTCCACCTTATCCCCAGACGAAAACGGTTTCGCCGTCACGATAAAATGATGCTGCCTGTCGTCCACCTTAAAAATCTCTTCATTTTCGGTGTAGCCTCTTCCGGTATCCAGCACCTTAATCGCAGGGCTTCCCGGCATCAGCTTGCTGATATGGCTGCCCGCAAGATCGCTCTTCGTCGTGCCAAACAGCGCAGCCGCCCTGTTATTGCAATGCTTCACATAACCCCTGCAATCCAGCGCAAAGATTCCCTCGTGTGTGGTTTCCAAAACCGTGGACATCTCATCACGTGAAACCTCAACCGTTTCGAGGATTTCCTGCTGATCCGCTTTGGCCGCCAGAAGATCCGCCATCTTCTCCACGAACACCGTCATGCTTTCCCGCTTATCCGAAAGCATCCGCCGCTGTTCCTCCGTGAATGCGACAATCCCGATAATGCCTATGCCAACGCCGTTTAAAACGATCGGCGTACAAATCTCCGCCAGCTCGCCCAGCATGGTCATGCCGCCGCCGGATGTCCCATAGCCTTTGTCATTTGGCGCATCCGCAACGTACTGGGTCACGCCTGTCCGCAGCACCCTGGCATACAGGTATTTGCCGTCCAGGTCGCCGCCCTCTTCCTTGCGGCCGATCCGGGACTGGTAAACACCTGTACCGCCCAGGATATTAAGCTCGCTATCTACGATTTCCACTTCAACACCGACAGCAACGCTAATGGCTTCCGCGACTTGCTGCACGCTTTCTTTGATGCCGCTTAAAACAGACATTCCGACCATCCTTATCAAATGTAATAACCTAACTAAATACCTGCTATCATTCTACCATATAACGCGTACTATTTTAAAGACTTTTTCTCATTTTTAATACTTTTACAGTGTTTCTGAAACATCTTCTTGCTGGATTTTTTCGTCTTCACCGTCTTCGCTGATCGTTGCACCCAAATTAATCGTAGATTTCTCCAGCTCAAGGACGATATTGTTAATCTTAGCCAAAAGCTCCGGCGAAATATGATCGCCTACTGCAAGATTAGCACGGTAAAGGATTCCTTCCATCCTGCGGTGAATGTCCGAAATATTGTTGCGGGTATTCATGACCTTTTCCGCATCCATCGCATCTGCCATAGCCTGCTCAAGATTAACAAGCTCGTCCTTTTCCAGAATAAATTCCGAGTTGCCGCGCACCACGATCGGTTCATAGCCAAGCTGCTGCCTCACGGTTTCGGCAAAGTCCTCTTTCGCATCTGCCTCCCCATGGACGAGGAAAATATGCTTCGGTTCTTTCTGGAATCCCTTGAGCCAGGAAATCAGCCCGTCCCTGTCCGCATGTCCTGAAAAGCCTTCCAGGTTATAGATCTGTGCATTGACTTTAATGCTCTCTCCAAAGAGCGTCACTTCCTTCGCGCCTTGCAGGAGCAGCTTGCCCAGCGTTCCCTCCGCCTGATAGCCCACGAATACGATGCTGGATTTTTTATTCCACAAATTGTGTTTCAAGTGATGCCTGATCCTGCCGGCTTCACACATGCCGCTGGCCGATATGATCACCTTCGGTTCATCATTTGTGTTCAGCCACATGGAATCCTGACTGCTTCTTGTAAAGCGCAGGTTTTTAAAATCGAGCGGATTGTCCCCATTGGCAATAAATTCCTTCGTCTCTTCATCGAATACCTGGGCGTTTTTCTTGAAAACCTCCGTCGCATTCGTCGCCATCGGGCTGTCTATGTATACCATGAGATGTTCAAAATCTTTGCGATATTCGCTGTCGCTGTTATATACCCGGTTCAGCTCGTAGATAAGCTCCTGTGTCCTGCCCACTGCAAAGGACGGGATCACGGTCGTTCCGCCTCTTGCCGCCGTCTGGCGTATGATGTCCATCAGCCTTTTCACATCCATGGAATTTTTCGGATGAAGCCTGTTGCCATAGGTGGTTTCCATGATCACGTAATCAGCCTTTTTAATGATGGTCGGGTTTCTTAAAATCGGCCTGTCCATCACGCCCAGGTCGCCGGAAAAAACGATTTTTGATACGTTATCGCCTTCCGTGATCCATAGCTCCGTGATCGCCGAACCCAGGATATGCCCTGCATCGTTGAACACGATCCGCATTTCTTCATTTAGCTCAATTAGCTGGTCGTACAGCACGGGCTTTACAAACTTTAACGCGGCCATCGCATCATCGCAGGTATAAAGCGGCTCTACCAACGCTTTTCCGGAACGTTCATTTTTTCGGTTCTGCCATTCCGCTTCCTTCTCGTGAATGTACCCGCTGTCTTTTAGCATCACTTCAAGCAGATCCGCCGTCGCATCGGTACAATAGATCTGCCCTTTAAAACCCCGTTTGACAAGGAGCGGTATCCTGCCGCAATGGTCGATATGCGCATGGCTTAAGATCAGATAGTCCACCTCCGCAGGATCAAAGGGAAAATCCTCGAAATTGAGCGCATTCTGTGCCTTGCCGCCTTGAAATTGCCCGCAGTCCAAAAGGATTTTGTGATTCGCTGTCGTAATTAGATGGCAGGATCCTGTTACGCCTGCCGTTGCTCCGCAAAATTGTATCTTCATACTGTATCCTCCTGCAATGTTGCATCCGTTTGTTGCGTCCAAATGTTTTCTTATAGTATACCATATCTTCTGCGAAAAGTCCGCAAGAGTGCGTTGCACGAATATAGAAAAGCACCGTGGACGCGCAAAGGGAAAAGACCGCCGGGTTTCCCCATAGCGGTCTTTTCCATCAAAGAAGTCTAAATGTAGTTTATCGTATGCCTCCGGCATCTATTCATAATTCTTCTTGAGCGCCAGGTCAACGTGATCCCTGCCGTCCTTCCACTTGATTTCTCCCGGTGTGATGCAGCCCTGTACAGGACAAACATTCAGGCA
>CAJUEB010000078.1 GCA_910585135.1 uncultured Eubacteriales bacterium | reverse complement strand
TGCAATCTTGTTTTTCTGTGCGAAAACGTTGTTCGCCGTACCGCTAGTCTGTTTTTTCCTTTTTGAAGTGTTGAAAGCTTTGTGAAACTTCCAAAAAAACGCGTAAATCTTTGGAATGGGGACAGTTTAATAGTGACAAAAGCGATGATACAATGAATACAAGCAAAATATGCAGAAAATTCAAAGTACGGGTTTCGACATGATTCGCGCCAAACAAAGAAGAATTTCGAAGCAGTGCTAAACGTAAGTCATGCATATTTTGTACGGCGTCGTTGCTTTTCTTAGTATTACAAGGTTGTAGCCGTAAGCAAAAGAGCAATGATGAAAAGACCAGCAGATAGTTGAAAAAGCAATTGAAGAAAGGAAGTGATCACATGACAGAAGTAACAAATTTTGGGATTTTTTGCTTAATCCCAGCCATTGTAATCCTGGCATTCGCGCTCATTACCAAAAGGACATTTGAAGCGCTCTTCATCGGCTCAATCGTTGGGCTGATTATGTACTACAAACAGGGATTCTTTTTCCCACTTGTCGATATGGTGCAGACGGTCATTGCCGATGAAGTGTGGATTTTTGTGGCGTTTGCCTTGTTCGGCTTTTTTGTCGTATTGCTCGAACAATCCAAGGGAACGATTGGTTTTGCCAATTTTTTAGTACGGTGGGCTAACACGCAGAAAAAGACGCTAATCGCGTCGTGGCTTTTGGGCATTATCGTATTTTTAGATGATTTTCTCAACATTCTCACCGTATCTTCTGCGATGAGAAATCTTGCGGACAGGCATAAAACGCCCCGGGAGATGTTTGCTTATTTGCTTGATTCGACTGGCGCTCCGGTATGCGTGTTGATTCCACTTTCCACATGGGCGATTTTTTATGCAGACCTGGCGCAGACGGAATTTGACACAGCGGGCATTACGGCGTATGGAGATGGGATGAGTGCTTATATCCATTCGATTCCATTTATGTTTTATTCTTGGATTGCAGTCATCATGGTTCCGATGCTTGCGATTGGCGTGATGCCGAAAATCGGTCCGATGAAAAAGGCATTCCAAAGAGTGCAGGAAACGGGAAAATTATGGTCGGATGAATCTGACAAATATAATTTGGTGGAAGCAGCGGATACTGACGCTGAGTCCGCAAGCAGCGTCAGCCCAAAGGCGAGGAATTTCATCGTTCCATTGATTGTCGTGATTGTAGCGATGCTGGTGACGGAGGACATGGTAGCTTCCCTGTTGATTACATTTGCCGTGATGTTTCTTATGTATATTCCGACGAAGGTAATGACATTTGGTGACTTCTGCGAGGCGCTTCCAAAAGGCGTCAACAATATGCTTCCTGTCATGATTATCTTAGTGGGATGCTATATGGTGCGGGATACGATGAACCTGATTCAGATGCCGCAGTACGTCGTAGAAGCGGTCGTGCCATATTGCAGCGCTACATTGCTTCCGGCGATCACATTCCTAGTCGTGGCTCTTCTGGCATTTGTAACAGGAAGCAGTTGGGGCGTTCCGGCGATTGCCGTTCCGATTTTGATGCCTCTGGCATTTGCATCAGGTTCAAATCCATTGCTCGTATTGGGCGCACTGGTCGCAGGTGCATCCTTTGGTTCACATGCGTGCTTCTATGCAGATGCGACGGTACTATCATCGCAGGCAAGCAAAATCAGTAATTTGGATCACGCCATGACACAGATCCCATATGCGCTGATCAGTGCGGGCGTGGCAACGGTATTGTATTTGATCGCAGGGCTTATATTGTAAATATTTTTAAAATGTGTCAAACGATGTGTTCGTTTGAACAGGCCAGCAAAGATTTTTCGGTATTTGGGTGAAACACTTGCAGGAAAATGTTTTGTAGATTTGTAGACACGAAAGGAGATTGAAATGGAAAGAAGACATTATAGGGATATTCCTCTTTGGAAGGATGTAACGGATGAACAGTGGAATGATTGGACATGGCAGGTGTCCAACAGGATCACCAGTGTTGACCAGCTCAAGCAGGTAATTAACATGACGGAGGAAGAAGAAAAAGATATCTCTGAGGTCATCGCAAATTTTCGTATGGGGATTACGCCTTACTATGCATCGCTTATGGATCCCGATAATCCGGATTGTCCAGTCAGGATGCAGGCAGTTCCCCGCATTGAAGAAATGCATAGAAGCGAAGCCGATATGTTAGATCCGCTCGGAGAAGATGCCAGTTCGCCAACGCCAGGATTAACCCATAAGTATCCGGATCGCGTACTGTTTCTCATGACTGACCAATGCTCTATGTATTGCAGGCATTGCACGAGAAGGCGGGTCGTAGGTGAGACAGATGGGCAGAGAAGCCAGGAAATTATCGATCAGGGAATCGAATATATCAGGAACACGCCTGAAATTCGCGATGTTTTGCTTTCTGGCGGAGATGGCCTTTTGGTCAGCGATGAGCGGCTGGAATATGTCATTAAAAAATTGCGGGAGATTCCTCATGTCGAAATCATTCGTATCGGATCAAGAACCCCGGTCGTTATGCCGCAGAGAATTACGGATGATTTGGTCAATATGTTGAAGAAGTATCATCCAATCTGGCTGAATACGCACTTCAACCACCCGAAGGAAATCACGCCGGAATCGACAGAAGCATGCAGGAAATTAGCGGACGCAGGTATTCCGCTTGGCAACCAGTCCGTGCTGTTGCGCGGGATCAATGATTGCCCGCATATTATGAGAGACCTGGTTCAGGATTTGGTTCGGATCAGAGTGCGTCCATACTACATTTATCAGTGTGACTTATCACAAGGAATCGAACATTTCAGGACAAAGGTCGCTGCAGGAATCCAGATCATCGAATCTTTGCGGGGACATACGTCCGGGATTTGCATTCCGACTTTCGTGGTGGATGCTACGGGTGGTGCAGGGAAGACGCCGGTTATGCCGAATTATATTATCTCGCAGACGCCTGATAAGATCATCCTCAGAAACTATGAAGGGACGATTACTTCATACACTGAGCCAAAGGATTACGGCGATCGCAAATGTACCTGTGATTATTGCAGCGGCAAGAAGGAATTCACGTATTCAGGAGTGGCAAGCTGCGGCATGGCGCCTGGTGATTCCGTTGTATTAGCGCCGGAAGGTGTTTTGCGGCTGGAACGCCAGAAAGAAATCGATAAAGCGAAGAAAAAATAAAAATTAAATTTTTACCCAAATAGTTTCATTCAGTAAAGGGCGCATCGTATATGGTAAATGCCAGTTGGTGCGTCCTTTTTGTGTGGAGATGGGAGCTTGCTAAAAAAGCCAATGCGATGCGTCCTTTTTGCATGGAAAAGGGGCCGTGCGAAAGCCTGCCGCTGCACATTATCCCAGATCTTTGCATCAATCCCATCGCTGCTTTTCCCTGTGGCACCTCAGGAAATGTATATCCCGGATACTTTTGCCACAGCAAAATAAAAACTTTACAAAAATATTGACGCCGTGTAAGAATAATGCTATTATATGCTTACACTATGTCAGAACATATGCGTAAAACATATGCATCATGCATACGAAATATGATGAAATGCGCACGAAATATATATGCGCAGTGTGTATGCGAGGAGATGTATGGAGTGTGCGAGTGGAGGAAACGATATGCCAAAGGGTTCGCCAGAGCTTACTGAAAAAAGAAAAAATGAAATACTGGACGCTTGCGAGAAAATATATAAAACACAGGGGTTTTACGGCGTCAACATTAAGGAAATCAGCACAGAAATCAGCCTGACAAGACCTTCTATTTATAACTATTTTGAAACAAAGGAAGAAATTTTGTTGGGTCTTTTGGTCAGGAAGTACGAGAGCTGGTGCGAAGCTCTTGAAAAAATAGCTGGCTTGGCAGGCAACTTGGATCGCATTGGTCTTTCACAGCATATCGCGCATACGCTGGAGGATCAGGAAACGCTTTTGCGCATCCTGAATATGAACCTCTTTGAGATCGAGCTAAACAGCCGCATCGAAAGGCTGGCCGAATTTAAGGTGCAGTTTAAGCGGTCAATCGCTGCGTTTTGTGCAATCCTGCATGCTTATAAGGCGGATGTGACAGATGAAGAATGCGGGGCGTTTTGCGAAACTTTTTCGGCATTTCTCTTTGGTGTATTCCCTTTTACGAAGCATACGGAAAAACAGAATGCAGCCATGCAGATGGCAGGCGTTTATATGGAAGAGGCAAGCATCTACGAAATGGTATTCCGCTGCTTGATGAAATTGCTTCCCGAAAAGGAATAAACCGAAAATGGATTTTAAGGGAACGGAATAATGGTGTGCAGCCTAGGGGACGAATTGGTTTTGTGGTAAGGGCTGCTTTCGCGGCATCGTTTGCTTTCGTGACAGAGGCTGCTTTTGCGGCAGGCATGATGGATTTGTCCCGATAAAATTGATCATTGAATTAATAAAGGAGGATAAAATTTATGTTAGGAAATTTTTCATATTGCAATCCTACAAAGCTATACTTTGGCGAGGACGCTCTGGGGAACTTGTCCGCTGAGCTTTCCAAGTATGGAAACAATGTCGTCCTCGTTTACGGCGGCGGCTCAATCAAGAAAAACGGCATTTACGGTGATGTGACCGGGATTTTGAAGGCTGCGGGAAAAAGCGTTTCTGAAATCTCCGGCGTTATGCCGAATCCTACGATTCATAAGCTGCGTGAAGGTATTGAAATCGCGAGGAAAAACAAGGTCGACTTTATTCTCGCTGTAGGCGGCGGCTCTGTATCGGATTATGCAAAAGCGTTATCTGTTTCGATCCATTGCGACGAAGACCCGTGGGAAAAATATTATGTCCGCTTTGAAGAGCCGTCCTGTGAAATCGTCCCGGTAGGTGTTGTTCTGACGATGGTCGGTACAGGCTCGGAAATGAACGCGGGCGCGGTAATCACGAATCCCGAAGAGAAGCTGAAAATCGGTCATGTCTTTATGGATGAAAACATCATGCCGAAATTTGCCGTCTTAAATCCGAGATATACTATGAGCCTTCCGAAGTATCAGATGACTGCGGGGATTTATGATATCTTCAATCATATTTGCGAACAGTATTTTTCTGGCGAGGATGATAATACGAGCGATTACATCAGCGAAGGATTGATGAAAAGCGTCGTTCATTCCAGCCGTATTGCGCTCAGGGATATGAATGATTATGAAGCGAGAAGCAATATTATGTGGACGGCTACCTGGGCGCTAAACACGCTCGTTTCAAGGGGAAAAAGCACTGACTGGATGGTGCATATGCTGGGGCAGTCGGTAGGCGCATGCAGTGATGCGACGCATGGCATGACCCTGTCGGCGGTTTCCCTGCCATACTACAAATTTATCATGCCTTATGGGATCAAGAAATTTGCCCGTTTTGCAGTCAACGTATGGGGGATCGATCCTGACGGCAAGACGGATGAACAGCTTGCCGAAGAGGGGCTGTCGGCGATGGAAGCGTGGATGAAGGAGCTTGGGCTTGCCATGAAGCTCTCTGAAGTCGGCGTGACGCCTGATATGCTCGACGATATTGTAAATGGCACGCTCATTATGAAAGGCGGGTATAAAGTGCTTTCTAAGGATGATGTGCGGGAAGTGCTGTCTGCGGCCATGTAATGGAAAGCGATTCTATCGTGGGGAACGGTAACGTAATGGAGCGCAGTGAACAAATGAAAAGTATTGATATAGCGTTGCGGCATCACAATGAATTGATAAAATGATAAAGCGATGAAGCGGCGATGTAATGCAGCGTCACCATGGTAACGTGATGAGAAGCAGTACCATGGTGGAAAGCAGCAATGCAATGGAGCGGAAAGGCGGTGGTTTTATGGAATATCGGAAATTGCCTCACGGTGAAGAACAAATAGGCGTTATCGGCATGGGTTCTTCCGTTGTGGGGGAACAGTCTGAAAACGATATAATCGAAACAGTGCAGTTTGCGCTAGATGCAGGGGTCAATTTTTTCGATCTGGCGGGCGGTCATGCAGGGATTTTCCCGGCATATGGCAAAGCGCTGCAAGGACGCCGAAAGGATGCGATGCTCCAGGTGCACTTCGGTGCGGACTATACGACAGGCGAATATGGATGGACAATGGATTTGGATACCGTCAAAAAATCGATTGACTGGCAGATGAATCAGTTGAAAACAGACTATATTGATTTCGGTTTTATCCATTGTCTCGATGAAGAATCGGATTTGGCTGCTTATGAAAAAAACGGCATTCTTGATTTCCTCATGGACATGAAGGTCCAGGGTGCAGTGAAGCATATCGGGCTTTCCACCCATGCGCCGCAGATTGCGAACAAGGTGATGGATCGGAACATCCTTGATATGCTGATGTTTTCGATCAATCCGATGTATGATTACGGACAAGGCGATTATGCCATCGGAAATGACAATGAGAGACGGCGGCTTTACCAGCGCTGCGAGAAGGAAGGCGTTGGCATATCGGTTATGAAGCCATTTAATGCCGGGCAGCTTCTCGATGCAAAGCAGTCGCCGTTTCACAAGGCGCTGACAACTGCGCAGTGCATCCAGTATGCACTTGATAAACCGGGTGTTTTGACGGTGGTAGGCGGCCCGGGCAACATAAAACAGCTCAAAGAGATTCTCGCTTATCTCGATGCGGCGGCAGAAGAGCGTGACTATTCTATCATCGGCACGTTTACGCCTGATGAATCTGTAGGAAAATGCGTTTACTGCAAGCATTGCCATCCGTGTCCGGCAGGCCTTGACATCGGTCTGATCAATAAGTATTACGATCTTGCGGGACAGGGAGACGGACTTGCGAGGGAGCATTATCTGACCTTAGAAAAAACGGCAGTTGATTGTATCGGTTGTGGGCATTGCAATCACAGATGCCCGTTTCAGGTGATGCAGATGGAGCGCATGGGGGAAATAAAGGATTATTTTGGAAAGTAGCGGCAGGATCGTGGAAAGCCGTTTGGCTGGCAGCCTTCGGTGGCATTGCAGGGTGTGCGCCAGCAGAAGCAGGCGGAGAACATGATTTAACGGAGCTGCCGGAGACCCTGGACGGCGAGACGATAGCGGAACTGGAGTTAAACATTTGAAGGTATGAAAGGAGAAGAACAATGGGAAAAAGTTTAGTGGCATACTTTAGCGCAAGCGGAACAACAAAAAAATTGGCGGGAAAGCTCGCCTCGGCAATTGGTGCGGATTTGCATGAAATAAAGCCGGAAGTGAAATACACGGCGAAGGATTTGGACTGGAATGATAAAAAGAGCCGCAGCAGCGTGGAAATGAGCGATAAGTCTTTTCGTCCGGCGGTGGCAAATGCGGTAGATCATATGGAACAATATGATACGGTCTATGTTGCTTTCCCGATTTGGTGGTATGTCGCGCCGACTATTATCAATACGTTTTTAGAGCAGTATGACCTTGCGGGAAAGACGATTATTCCGCTTGCGACTTCCGGCGGTAGCGGCATGGGGAACACGAATAAGGAATTAGCTCCATCCTGCGCAGGTGCTGATTTGAAGGAAGGCAAAGTCTTTTCGTCTCACGTGGGTGAAAGCGAATTGAAAAAATGGGCGGAAAAATATCAGTAAGAGATTTTTTGGCGTACCATTACCCGCCTTGGTAAAATGATATGAGGTCTGTTCCTGTAAGCGGGCTGTGCGTTCCGGTGTGTGCAAAAGCGGAACGACGGCCAAATAGATTGAAAAAGAGAGCGAATTGAAACCATAAGTAGATTGAAACCGACGGCGAATTGAAGGGAATCGATTTGAAACCGAGCAGGTCAGTCTACGGATTTCTAAAGATATCGAAGGAGCTGGACGCCAGTTAAATGTAACCTGCTGACGTCCAGCTCCTTTCAAGTGTACAGCTCTTTTCTACCATGCTGTACCATCATGCCGGAAATATCGTTTCGGTATTTCCGGCATATTAATATATCAATATAGGCAATTAATCGATGACAGGTTCGTAATCGTCGTATTCGCCGGCTGCGATGGAAGCAACGGTACTGAGCGTTCTGTCGATATCTCCTTCCGTGCAGTAAGGGGCAAGCCCCAGCCTTACGACGCCATCTGCAAGCCCCAGCGCTTTCATGGTTTCGATGGCATAGAAATCGCCGTTCCAGCAGTTGATCGCTTTAGAGCCTAAAACCTTGGCTACGAATTCGTTAGAATAATTGTCCATCGTAAATACTACAGTAGGCGTTCTTGGCTGTCCTTCCGCAGGACCATAGACATTGACGCCTTCGATCCTTCGCAGTCCCATTCTGAGCTTTGTACCGAGCGGTTCTTCATAGGCGTCGATTGCCAGCATACCGGCAACGACATACTTTCTTCTGCCTTCCAGATCCTTTACTTCATCCTTGAAGTATTCTATGTATTTTTCTCCGATTGAGGCGATGAAGTTTACTGCTGCTTCGCATCCGCGCAGGTGTTCATACTGCGGCGTCCCCATGTGGAACTGTCTTGCGCCTTCTGAAATGTCAGGCGCACCGGCGTTGTTGATTTCCAGCCTGTCAATGTGTTCCTTCTTCAAGTAAATGAGACCCATATGAGGACCGAACCACTTATACGGCGAGCATACGAGACAATCCGTATCGAGCGCTTTTACATCGATCGGCAGGTGAGCCGCATAGTGGACAGCGTCGATTACGGTGAATGCGCCAACCTTATGCGCTTCATCGATGTACTTCTTTACGTCTGTGATCGTTCCGATTCCGTTGGCAGCCCAGTTGACGGCGACCAGCTTGGTTTTTTCTGACAGCTTTGCTTTGAAGTCTTCGAAGTCGAGCTGCTGCGTTGCAGGATCGAGACGGACTTCTTTAATAACGCATCCGTATCGCTTCAAGGATTTCCATGGCGCGATATTGCACTGATGGTCGATCTGCGTCACGATGATTTCGTCGCCTTCCTTGAAATCTTTAGAAATATTTGCAGCCAGATTATAGTTGTTTTGCGTGGAGGAACAGTTGTACCCAACCTCTTCCACATCGCAGCCGAGGAAGTCCGCTCCTGCCTGTCTTGCGGCGATTTCAATATCCCCTTGTTTCAGTCCTGCCCTGAAATTGCCATCTTCGTTGGCGTTATCATAGATCATGTATCCCGTGATAGCATCCAGCACGCTTTGCGGTACCTGCGTTCCTCCCGGTCCGTCCAGGTATGCGATCGGTATGCCGTTGATTTGCAGCCTGCATGCGGGAAATTCACTGCGCAGCGCTTCTACATCAAATTTAAAAGCCATTTTTATACCTCCATAGTCATCAATATTTGATTTTACTTCATTATATCTTCTCTGATTGGGATTACAAGTGTTTAAAATCACAATCCAAAGCGTTAAATTTGTAAAAAGTACAAAAAGGCAGGAAAAAGGAAGACGAGATGGGGAGCGGGCTGGCTGGTGCGGTTGCGCAGAAGCTGAGGCGTGATGGAAAGTGCAGACAGCGCCTCTTCGCCCTAGCTGGCTGGCGCGGTTGCGTAAAAGATATGGTTGCCTGGAAAGCGGGAAAACCAGCATGATTCTGCGACCTGTGCAGCGCACCCGTGCAGGATAACAGCGGGCGAAAGCATCCTGATTAATTCGAATTTTTGATGGCCGCGCCCTTTGTACGATTTACAAAAAAACGCATAAAATCTTGGAATGGGGACAATTGATAGAAAGTATTGCGGGAGCGTATAATAAATGCAGGGTGTACAGGCCGTGTTTCATTTTATAGGATATGGATGATAAAAAAGCCGCATCCATGAGAAAAGGCAGGAGGAGGAAAGGCCTATGGATCAAATCAATCAATCGTTATATCCGATGCTGACGGTTGATCTTGAAAAGCTGCGCAGCAATGTCAGTACGGTAGTAAGGAATTGCCAAAAACAAGGCATTGAAGTGGCTGGCGTTATCAAAGGATTTAACGGTATTCCCAAAGCGAGCGGGCAGTTTATAGAGGCTGGGTGTAAACAGCTTGCCACGTCAAGAATCCATCAGATCATTACGCTTCGGGAGCAGGGGGTTAAGGCTGAGTATATGCTGGTTCGGATTCCGATGATTTCCGAAGCGGAGGAGGTCGTAGCATACGCCGATATCAGCCTGCAAAGCGAAATTAGCGTCCTGGAGGCGATCAACCGTGCCTGCCAGAAATTTGACAAAAGGCACGGCGTAGTCCTTATGGCTGATTTAGGTGATTTAAGGGAAGGATTCTGGGATCAGGATGAACTGGTGCGGGCGGCGTCCTATGTCGAAACGCAGCTCGAATCTGTTGATTTAAAAGGGGTGGGGACAAATCTCGGTTGTTATGGTTCAATCAAACCGACTTCCGAAAAAATGGAAGAGTTGTGCCGGATTGCAGAGAGGATCGAAGGCGAAATCGGGCGAAAGCTTGAAATCATATCAGGCGGCGCGACAAGCTCCTATCCGCTTGTCCTGGAAGGAAAAATGCCAGACAAGATCAACCACCTCAGAATTGGAGAAGGCATTATTCTGGCTTATGACCTGAAAGAAATCTGGGGTCTTAATATGGATGATATGTACCAAGACGTGTTTACCTTTAAAGCAGAGGTCATTGAAATCAAGGATAAGCCGACGCATCCCGTGGGCGAAATATTCATCGACTGCTTTGGCAGAAAGCCTTCCTATGAAGATCGCGGCATTCGGAAAAGGGCG
>CAJUEB010000077.1 GCA_910585135.1 uncultured Eubacteriales bacterium | reverse complement strand
TGATCGACTGCCATGCGCGCAAGTCCCCTGTACACGAAAACCTGATTGATCTTCCGCTTTTCGATTTGCCCGTCGCCCTTCGCTACGGCGACAACGCTTCCAGCCTTTACGACGCCCTTCGTGACCCTTCCGATGCCCAGCCTGCCGATATAATCATCGTATGCCAGCGCCGATACTTGCAACTGCAACGGCTGCTCATTATAATCGGGGTAGGGATTCACATGCTTGATGATGGTGTCAAATAACGGCGTAATATCGAGGCCGTTCATGCCGCGCGCGCTTTTCTTGATCTTTTCTTGTCCAGCCTCTACCTGGATACCCTCGACATCCGCAGGGTCATAAACGACGATCCCCTGTCTTGCGATGCCGTAAAGAATCGGGAAATCCAACTGTTCATCGTTTGCGTCCAGATCCATGAACAGCTCATACACCTCATCTACCACCTCGTCGATACGTGCATCCCGCTTATCGATTTTATTGATGAGCAAAATCGGATTAATGCCCTGCTCCAATGACTTTTTCAGCACAAACCGCGTCTGCGGCATCGGTCCTTCGCTGGAATCCACCAGTAAGATCACGGTATCGACCGTTTTAATGATGCGCTCTACCTCCGATGAAAAGTCGGCATGCCCCGGCGTATCCACGATATTAATTTTTACGTCCCCATGCATCACGGAGCAATTCTTGGAATAGATCGTAATTCCCCGTTCCCGCTCGATATCATCACTGTCCATCACGCAGTCCACGACCTGTTCGTTTTCCCGGAACACGCCGCTCTGGTTTAGGAATGCGTCTACCAGCGTGGATTTTCCCGCATCTACATGTGCAATCACTGCAATATTGATTATCTTCTGTTTCGCTGCCATTTTATTTCCTGCCTTCTATGATTGATTGTCAAAAGCATAAACGCTTTTATTTTTTTAATACAACAGTATAGTATAAATCAATCGACCGTCCATGTCAAAACAAACACGATATGCAGCAAGCGACATCTCAGTGAACCAATCATATGGCGCATATGGCGGCTGCGGTAACCCCGTCATGCGGCCACAGACAACCGGCAAAAGACAGTCGCTCAAAAGCAGCTATTTACGCTATGCGTTGCAGGTCAAGGGCAGCCTGCCAAATCCAGCCAGCTAAAAACGGCCTGCCAAATCCAGCCAAAAGCGGCTGTTTGCGCTATGCACCGCCGACCGACAAGCAGATTACAAATCGATTGCAGCGTACACAGGCAGCGGAGCGAGAGCTGTTAAACCTGATTGCCCGGCAAAGCGACAAAACATGGATGCCGTTTGATGCGCAGCTGCTTCTGCGATATCCTATCGCGGGTACGGCGGAAGCGGCGCGGATGATATAAAAGCGGCACGAGCTGCAAATCAGCCCATGCCGCATAAACAAGCTATTCCCCGGTCCTAATCCTGTCAATCAAGCTCTCCTTGCCGGTTTTTCTGCTGATAAAGAGCGTGATGGCAAGCTGCCCGATTACAAGCACCAGTACCAGCGCCAGCGTTTCCCATACGGGATAGTGGTATTCCGTAACGCTCATGAAACCCGTTGATTTTCCCCACAGGAACACCAGATAGCCAAACAGGTTGCCCAGCGTCATAGACGCGATCAGCGTCCCGATCATGAATACAACGCCTTCGCCAGCCAGCATCTTAGTAAGCTGCCGGTTGGTAAGCCCGATCGCCTGCAACATACCCAGCTCTTTCTTTCTGGTGATAATGCTCGTAACCATGGTATTGATCAGGTTCATGAAACTGATTACCGCAATCATCAGTAAAATCGCATACATCGGGTATTTTATCATATTGACCGACATCGCTCCGATCGCCATTTCTTCATCCTTTGTATAGAGTGTGAACCTGTCTTCCGCATCAGCGATCTGCGTAAGCGCGCTCTTTACATCCTCATATCGATCCTCGTCCACATCGATATAAAGATCGGTAATGCTGTTGCTTGTAAGTGAAAGTGCGTCATATGCTTCCTTCGGAATGACGAAGATCGCCGCATCACCATCATCTACGGTAGCTTCGATCGTCACGGACAGCGGGATCTGACGCGTACCGTCATATACGGTAAAATCCACCTGTTCGCCCAGCTCAAATCCGTAATCCTCCCAGAACACATCGCTGGTAAAAACAGCGCCGTTTTCCGAAACAAACTTATCGTAGTCAAGCGTGCCTCGTTTGATGTCTTTCTTGTACTGCTTCGCTTTTTCTGCATCGAATTCCGACAGCGCAATGCGGGACGCTTCCTGAAACAGTACAGATGGATGATCGGAGCTGACGGAAACGGCACGGATGCTGTGAACCTCTTTTACCCCGTCGATCGATTCGATCTGCTCCAGCAGCGCATCGGAAAACGGATTATTCTGGCTGATGTTTTCCAGGTTATTTTCAGGATACGCCTCATCATCGAGCGCATAATCCAAGGATATCTTGAAGTCGCTGCCGGAAAGCTCCCTGTTTGCGATATCCTCTGCCCGCGTACTGTTCAATACGCCTGCAATACTCATGAACAACACGCAGCTTAACCCCATCGTAACCATTGTCACGATCGTACGCCGTTTGTTTCTCGTAAGGTTCGCCCTGCTAAGACGGGATACGTTTATGCTGAGATTTCCCCGGCGCAGCTTGCCGCCTTTGCTGCTTTCCTGATAGCGGATGGCCTCGATCGGTGAAACTTTACCTGCCATCCGCATCGGCTTCAGCAGGGAAATATAGATCACAAGCAGAACCACCAACACGACTGCTAAGAGGACAGGAAAGGAAAACATATGGATCTGATCGAAATCAAACTGGAGGATGCTCACTTCCATGCCCTTTTTGATCACGACAGGCAGGAGGAAATACGGAATCAGAAATCCGATCAGAAGACCTGCCGGCACAGCGATGATGGATATGAAGAAACCTTCCCGCATCAAAAGCCGTCTGATCTGTTTTTTCGATGCGCCGAGCGCCTTGAGCTTGCCAATTTCCTGTACATCCGTGATCACGCCCACATAATAGATGCTGTATATGACGATTCCTGAAAATACGACGATCAGCAATGCGATCGCAGCTACGACCCTGATGGTGTCCGTTCCCGGATCGGTCATCGCTCCCAGGTAGTCCTTGTTGATGCTTATATTATTTTCATCACATCCGATATCCGCCGCTACCTCGTTTATCTTGTCACACATTTCATCGTAATTAAGCTGCTTCTCGCCGCTTATGCGCACCGCCGCATTGTATATCCGGCTATCCTGCGGAATCATTTCCGTCAAAAGCTTTTCAGAAATGCCCGCACTGTATACCATGCGTGAATCGCTTACATCCAGGTTGGAGACATCGCGCTCCGAAAGCAAGCCGCTGATGGTAAACTCCCTGGTCTGGATCTGTCCTTTGCCCTGAACCCGGAATGATATTTCAACCTTGCCGCCGACCTTTGGCTTCGCCCCCATGCGCTCAAAAAACGCCGCCGGGCCGCAGATCTCATCGGCTTCCTTTGCATAATCGCCTTCGATCAAATTTCCTGCACCTTGATGAATTCCGCCCTTTATTTCTTCTTGGTAAATCAGGAAGCCATTCATTTTGCCATTTTCTATTGTGGCGAAAATTTCATACGTTTTTAAAGACTCTACCTCCACATGGTTTGCGAGTTTTTGTACCTGCGCCCCTGTCAGCAGATTGTATCTGGTATGCTCATTGCTCGCAGCCGCCGCCTGCTGCTTATTAAAATCCAACAACCCCACAGCGGATGTCCCCAGCGCCATCAGCAGCGCAGTCGTCAGCATAATCGCCACCGCCGTCAAGAACGTACGGCTCTTATTGTATCTGATCCTGTTTTTTGCCAGTGATGTCATCATCTTATTCCACCACCTTACCGTCTTCGATCAGAATCGTCCGATCCGCCATCTGCGCAATATCCTCGTTATGCGTGATCACCACAAGCGTCTGTCCGTATTTTTTCGCCGAATGTTTGAGCAGCGCCATTACTTCATCCCCGGTCTTGCTGTCGAGGTTTCCCGTCGGCTCGTCCGCCAAAATGATAGACGGCTTTGCCGCAATGGCTCTCGCGATCGCCGTTCTCTGCTGCTGTCCGCCCGATAAGGTATTTGGAAGGTTCTTTTTCTTTCCTTCAAGCCCTAATGTTTTGAGAATGTCTTCCACAAATCCCAGGTCTACCCGTCTTCCGTCAAGACCTAAAGGCAGTACGGTGTTTTCCCATACATTGAGAGACGGGATCAGGTTAAAAGCTTGAAAGATGAACCCGATCTTCCGCCGCCGGATCTTCGCCAAGTCGTTTTCGGAAAAACCAGCGATATTTCTTCCTGCCAGCACGACCTGCCCCGAAGTAGGACGGTCGAGTGCGCCCAGCATATGCAAAAGCGTGGATTTGCCGCTCCCGGATTTACCGACGATCGTGACAAATTCACCTTGCCGTATGCCGATGTTCATGCCGTCAACGGCCTTAACGAGATTTTCCCCCGTGCCATAATACTTGCATAAATCTTTCGTTTCCAATATCATATCCATACGATCAAACCTCCTTTTGTTTTACAATGGAAATTATAATATGCAAGTCTTACAAATGGCTTACAGGGAAGCTTACATTTGCCTTACAAAAATAGGCGCGGATGAGCGCGGCAAAGTAAGCGGCGATGTCAACGCGCCAGATGCCGCTGGGTTTACAGCGGTATTTGCACGATAAAGATGCTGCCGCCTCCCTGCCTCGCACGAACCGACACTGTGCCGCCCTGATCCTCTATGATCTTTCTGGACAGAGACAGTCCCACGCCAGATCCTTCCTCCGACTGCACCGCCTCACTGCCGCCGCGAAAGAACCTGGCAAAAATTTTATTCCGCTCTTCCTTCGGAATGCCGATTCCCTGGTCTTCAATCTCAATCCTGACAAAACTGAACATCTTATTCACCCTGATATTGATATCGCTTCCCTCAGGGCTATACTTGATTCCATTATCAATGATATTGGCAATCGCTTCTATCGTCCATTTCCGATCCAGGCAAAGCCTGATATCTTCAAATTCATCGACTGCTAGCTCGATCTGCCGGGCTGCCGCCTTATGATATTCTGTATTGACTGCTCCTGTTAAAAGGTCAACCAGTGAAACATCGCTGCGCTTCAACTCGATCATCTTGTTTTCAAGCCGCGATATGTTGATGAGCGAATCAGCCAATTGTGCGAGCTTATCCATCTGAATCATGCTCCTGTTTAAAAACTCATTTTTCTCATCGTCACGATCCGCCTCCAAGTACATATCAAAGCATGCCCGCATCGCGCTGATCGGCGTTTTCAGTTGATGCGAAATATCCGTTACCATCGATTTCGTGTTGTCACGTTCCTCGTTTAGCCTCTCGGTTTTCAAATTCAGACTATGTGCCAACTTGACCAGGGAATCTGCAAAGTGTGGATTTTCCAGCTTTTGAAGACGGTCTTCATCATCGAGAAACCCATAATTCTCCGAAAGACAATCATCCAGTATCGAAAGAACCGCCGCCTCCTGCGCTTTGCGGCTTTTCTTGGCATAAGAAAACACAAGGTATTCAAACACAAGCAATACAAACGCGAGCAATGCCATCGCTGCGATATATAGATACAGCGTCTTGCGGTAATTGCTGCTGATCAGCATATTTTCATCATAGCCATAACGGGACATGACCTGCCCGCCTGCTTCCTGGTCTGTAAAATCCTGATCCATCACGGCACTGATAAACGCCTCCTCGGTTTCAGGATACGCCGAAACAACCACTCCGGCGAGATTTTGCACGCGCTTTATTTCCTGCTGCTCCGCCTGGCAAATCGCCATGCCGCCGCATACGCCCAGCGCAGTTATAACAACAATCGTAATTGCGGCAATCATGATCATCTGTTTTTTCTTCACTGCTTCTCACATTCCCTTTCCCATATGTATCCCAGTCCGCGTATATTTTTGATAATGGATGGCACAGATGGATCATCCTCGATCTTCTCGCGCAGCCGTCTGATATTCACCGCTACCGTATTATCATCGACAAAACTGCCGTCCACATCCCACACAGCTTCCAGAATCTGGTTCTTCGAGAGAACCTTCATCGGATTTTCCATAAAATACAGCAGAAGCCTCTGTTCGTTGGCAGTCAGATTGAGGTATTCCCCGCCTTTGCGCGCCCTGTTTTCGTGAAGATCCATGACGATATCCCCAGACCGTATGATATGCCAATGCGCTGCCTTTTCCCCCGCCGCATCGTCCTGCGCTCCGCTGCCATACCGTTCCATGATCGCATTCACTTTTGACAGTAATACCGCCAATGAAAAAGGCTTCGTCACATAATCGTCCCCACCCGCTTCATACCCATTGATGATATCCATCTCCGTATCCATCGCTGTAAGAAAGAGAAACACGGTGCTTTTCCTTGTGTCGTTTCCCCGCTCCGCATCCCGGATCTCCGTGCAAAAATCCAGTCCGCTGCCATCGGGAAGCCCAATATCGCATATGATCATCTGTACGTTTCCGTTCTGGTAAAGCGCCCGCGCCTGCTTGATAGTCTCCGCTGAATGCACCTGATAGCCTTCCTTTGCCAGCTTCACGCTCACCGCACGGTTCAGGCTCTTTTCGTCTTCTACCAGTAAAATTTCTTTGCTCATATCAATCACCCAATCCTTTCGTCTTGCCCTGGCATAGAGAACAGTGAAATAGCTTTCATGCAGAATCTTTTGCGAAAGCTATTTCGTGAAGATCCCTTCGCGAAAGTTCTTTCACAAAGGTTCTTTTTGTATGCTGATTCTTTGCATTAAATTATATAAAACTAAGACAAAAATAGCAAATTGACGGAATGAGTAGACAAGTGAGCGAGCAGTTTTGGTTGTTTTGGCAAAATGAGTCGGAAGAGATAAGGGAACGGAGTGAGTTCGGTAATTTAGATCGAGCGAGGCGAATACGATAAGCCAGGCAGAACGGATTCAGCAAGATCAGCGAAGCGATTGTAATTGTTTGGAGCAAATCGGTAAAGCAGGCGGACAAGCGAACAAGGCATATAACTGAGGTGGATCAAGCAATTCAAGCAGGATATATGGTTTAAACGAGCGAATGGATCGAATTAGTCAAAGACGTTCGATTCAAACAGCCAGACAAATCGGACGGAATGGATGAAATGAGAAGTCAAGCCAAATGAGCGAAGCGGGACAATTTTATGAAAACTACGCAGCTCGCACGATCCATATCATTTAAGTGATTTGAGCGTTTCTTTTTATTCATACAATATACATTGCCTTTTAAGCAAAACTTCGCACGAAAATGTAAACTTTTGAACGTTTGCTTTAGTTAATGCACACTAACCTCTTCGCATACTGCCCGTTAGAACAACTAAATTTATTAAAATATCCATAAATAGATATTTTTAGCATCAATTTTTATATATAAATTCTAATTTTTTCATCGTTTTCACCTCTGGCAACAAAAATAGCCGTATTTCTATGCATTATAGTAGATATTTATGCATTTTCCCGTTCCGGCGCGCCGAGTTAGTGTGCATTAACTCCGCATTTTTTAAAAAACTTTACATTTCCAGTAAAAATATTTTCAACAAAACAAATCCAATCAAATAACCGCCCGCGCTGACAAAAAAACGTTAAAGCATCTCACACAGGTCAAAAAACCTGCACAAAAACATCTCGCACAGACCAAAAAAATCCACGTCAAAACATCCCGCACAAATTAAAAAAGCCAGCACCAAAATGTCACATCTAAACCAAAATCCAGACCAAAAATGATTTCCCTCAAATCAACACCCGCCTGTGTCAAAAAAGATTAGGAAAACATATGATAAACAGAATCAGACAGCACTTTCATAAAATAAAAGGAGAATCAATATGCCTAGTTTATTTTTAAGCCCTTCCGTACAAGAATATAACCCTTATATCAACGGCTTGGGCAGTGAAGAATATTACATGAATTTAATCGCCGACGCGATGGAGCCTTACCTTTTTGCATCGGGCATTACATTTACCAGAAACAATCCCGATGACACATTATCGCAGGCAATCGCTCTGTCCAATGCGGGGAATTACGATTTCCACCTGGCTCTCCACTCCAATGCAGCGCCGGAAAACCTGGCCGGCCAGCTCCAAGGACCAGACATCTATTATTACTCCACAAGCGCAGAGGGCAGACGCGCCGCCGAAATCTTTGAAGAAAATTTAAAAGTCATTTACCCGAATCCCAATATCGTCCGCACCGTGCCCAACACCACATTAGCCGAGCTGCGCCGCACCAAAGCCCCCGCCAACCTGATCGAACTGGCATATCACGACAATTTGGAGGATGCCATGTGGATCGCAAACAACGTTGACACGATCGCAAGAAATTTGGTACTGTCGCTAACAGAATACTTCGGGATACCTTTTGTGGAGCCATATTAATGGCTCCACAGGGATTTTTCACGAAACCAATGAAATTTCGATCAAGATGTGATAAGATACAGAAGAATAAGAAAGGCGGCAGTCATGGAAAAACTCACGCAGCTATTACCCGCTGTCATGGACGGGGGGAAGCTCATCCGGATCATTTTCTCTGGAAAACGGAGAAAATCGCTGGAATACAAAAAAATTACTCTGCGCCCAGTCAGCATCAAAGGGGAATCTATGTACCAGGCGGAATATCACTACGACAAAAAGGTGACGCATCTGAATATTCCGCATGATGCAGGAGCAGATTTTGCATATGAAATCATCAAAAATGATTTTAAACAGATCAATATTTTGACCGAGGATGAGGATATCCAAGTTTTAGCTGCCAAGCCCGATAAGCCGAAAATCACGCGAAAGACAGCAAGCCGGAACGCTGATACGCTTACGCACGACAGAAAAAAACAATATATCATCCCGGATGGGAAGCCCTGCGATTTTCTGATCGAACTGGGCGTCATGTCCCCGGAGGGAAAGGTATTGAAAAAACACTACGCCAAGTTCCGCCAAATCAACAGATTCCTTGAAATTGCGGATGATTCCTTTGATGCGCTGCCCAAGGACGGAAAGCTCCGCATCATCGATTTTGGCTGTGGCAAAAGCTATCTGACCTTTGCACTTTACCATTATCTTAAAATCATGAAAAACCGCAATGTAGAAATCATCGGGCTGGACCTGAAAGCAGACGTCATACGTTTTTGCAATCAAATCGCGGACAAGCTGGGTTACCGGGATTTAAAATTCCTGGAGGGCGATATCGCCGATTTTGAAAGCGATGGTGCTGATATGGTCGTCAGCCTGCACGCCTGCGATACTGCGACGGATTATGCCCTCATCAATGCGGCAAAGTGGCACAGCAAGGTCATACTATCGGTTCCTTGCTGTCAGCACGAGCTGTTTTCCCAAATTGAAAATAAAGTGAACGAACCTATGCTCAAGCACGGCATTATCAAGGATAAATTTACGGAACTGCTCACTGACGGACTACGGGGACTAAAGCTGGAAGCGGCCGGTTATGATGTGAACATGATCGAATTCACTTCCCTTGAACACACCTCCAAAAATATCATGATCAAGGCGGTGCTGCCGGAAAAACGCAACGAGGCGGCAAAGAAAGCGGCAATGGAAAAAGCCATACAGGAATATGACACATTGAAGAAGTTTTATCATGTAAAGCCGACGATCGATGCGTTGCAAGAACCGGCTGGCAAGATGCGATAAAAAACAGCGGATGGCGCGTTAGCACATTCCATCAATCGCCTCACAACACATGACAGCGATGTACCGCTATCGCATCACTGCAATCATCCGATAATGCGCTAAAGTATGCAAGTATTCGCGCATCCTCATTGCAACGATACACCGCTCAATTCATGCGTTGGTGCATTGCCAAAACTTACGAGAAATCTCCTTCCCGCGCACACACGTTATTTTGAAAGGACACCTGATATGAATTTCAGAAAAGGAATCACCGACGGAATCCCGATCGCTTTAGGATATTTTTCGGTATCTATCGCTTTTGGCCTCATGGCTGTAGAAGCGGGCTGCACATGGTTTGAAGCCATGCTTATCTCTTTGACGAACCTGACCTCGGCCGGCCAGTTTGCAGGCGTTACCGTGCTGGCACATATGGGAACTTACCTGGAAATGGCTCTGGCGCAGCTGGTTATCAATTCCAGATATGCGCTCATGGGAATTTCTCTTTCCCAAAAGGTAACGACTGAGTTCAAGGGGTTTTGGCGCATCATCCTCGGCTTTGCCATCACCGATGAAATCTTTGCCGTTGCAATCGGGCAAAAGGGTGAAATCAGCAGAACCTACTTCGCCGGGCTTGCTATCATCCCGATCATCGGCTGGACCAGCGGAACGATTGTCGGTGCTATTTTAGGCAGCGTTATGCCGCTGATCATTACAAATGCGCTCGGAGTTGCGCTTTACGGAATGTTTATCGCTGTCGTCGTGCCAAAGGCGCGCGATAATTTCCATGTGCTGGTTGTTGCCGCTATCGCGATCACCATAAGTATTGCGCTTTACTACATACCCGCCTTTTCCAGCATTTCCGCGGGATTTGCTATTATCATATGTACCGTTATCGCCTCAGCCGCAGGAGCGGTTCTGTTCCCCGTTAATGAAAAGGAAGCGGATATTGCGGCTGACGCAAATG
>CAJUEB010000076.1 GCA_910585135.1 uncultured Eubacteriales bacterium | reverse complement strand
TTATGCGGAATATTTGGCGTTACGGGAAAATAAAAGCTCCAGGGGAAATTATGTGAAAAATGATGACCTGTATGGATCTTATTTTTCCGGCAACAGTCACAGCAGCAAACCGAAGCAGACGTCAGAACATAGAGGCGGATCTATCGATGATACTCCTTACGGGGCATCGCAGATGCGGCGGGACAGCCAGGCACGGCAGGCTGAGCGGGAGGAATACCTTGCGATGCGTGCCAGCGAAAAAGGGAAAAGGCCGATCGCACGAAAAGGTCAGCATAACAAAGCAGATGAGGACAAGCATTCCAAGAAGCATGGCGGTGCAAAAGCAGGGAAAAAAGGAAAAAAGAAAAAGGGCAGGGGACTTAAAATTGCGTTGCTCGTTGTCCTGATCCTTGTGATCGGCATCGGCAGTATCGTGGCGGCTGGCCTTGTTGTCGTGAAAAATACATTTGATAATGTAGGGCGCGTGGAGCTTGACCCTGATTTAATCGGCATTAATCCGCAGGTGGATTCAGAGCTTCGGAATTATCGGAACATCGCTTTACTGGGAATCGATGCCCGGGATATGAGCGATGATAAAGAGGTTCGCAGCGATGCGATCATCATCGCCAGCATTAATAAGGAAACGAATGAAATCAAGATGTTTTCTGTGTATCGGGATACATTTCTGTATCTTGGAGAGGATGTAGGGCTGGATAAGATAACGCATTCGTATTATTATGGCGGGCCGACGAAGGTTTTATATACGCTCAACAAAAATCTCGACCTCAACATCAAGGAAGTGGTGGTCGTGAACTGGAAATCGGTTGCTGATGCAGTGGATGCGCTGGACGGCCTCGATATCGAAATCCAGAAATCCGAGATCAAGGAAATGAACAAGTATATCATCGATACTTATAATAATATCGGTGGTTCTGATGAACTGATTGAAGCACCGGGGATGCAGACCCTCAACGGAAACCAGGCGGTGACCTATGCTAGAATCCGAAAGGATGCAGTGACAGGTGACTACAGGCGAAATGAACGGATGAAGATCGTGGTCAAGGCTGCCTTTGATAAGGCACTGCAAATGAAGCCGAAGGCGATTAAAAAAATATCAGGTGAGATCCTGCCGGAAATCAAAACAAATATGTCCACAGCGGATATGATGGGCATGGCGCTGGATCTGACGTCATATACTATGACAGACAGCGTAGGTTTCCCTTACGAGACGAGGGACTGGAGCAGCGGCGCATTTTATGGCGTTCCGGCTACCTTGGAAAGCAATGTCAGCCAGTTGCATGAGCAGTTCTTCGCACAGGAAGGCTACTCGCCTACGCAGGAAGTCTGCGATATCAGCAGGAGAATATCGCAGAAAACAGGAATTCATTAAAACAGGAAAGGTATCATGTATATGAAAGAAAAGATATCGCTATTAATCCTCTTTGGCGGTGTGTCATCCGAGCATACGGTTTCATGCGTATCGGCGGCATCAGTCTTAGAGCATATTGACAGCGGCAAATATCATATCAATACCATAGGCATTACGAAGGAGGGGAACTGGTTATTGACAAGTTCCCCTGCTGTTCGTATTCGTGATGGTTCATGGCAGCAGGATCGGCATAACCGAAGTGCGTTTATTTCGCCGGACAGGAGCCTTGGTGGAATATTGGCGAAGCGGGAGGATGGAACTTATGAACGTTTGCCTGTAGATGTGGTTTTTCCGATTTTGCATGGAAAAAACGGAGAAGACGGCACGATGCAGGGACTTTTGCAAATCGCGGGATTGCCCTTTGTCGGGGGAGATACGACAGCTTCCGCAGCAGCGATGGATAAGGCGATTACGAAGGCAATCGTGGAGCAGGCAAGCAGCGTGAACCAGGCAGAATGTTATGTGATGCATAAGCGTGTCTTTGAAAAAGATCCGGATGATGAAACGGCAGCACTGTTAGCATTTTTCGAACATGAGCTTCCGCTTTTTGTAAAGCCTGCAAAGGCTGGTTCGTCGGTGGGAATCAGTAAGGTGAAGACTGCCGAAAAGCTGCCTTTTGCACTGGAAAAAGCTTTTCGGGAGGACGATAAGGTTATTGTGGAAGAGGCGATTACAGGCAGGGAGCTTGAAGTGGCTGTTTTGGGCAATGAAAGTCCGCAGGCCTCGTGCATCGGCGAGATTTTTGCCGCGAATGAATTTTACGATTACCATGCAAAGTATGAAAATGAACATTCGAAGACAGCAATCGTGAGCGACCTCGCTCCGAAAAAGGAGCAGGAAATCAGGGACACTGCGATAAGAATTTATGAAATCATGGGATGCCGGGGACTGGCCAGGGTGGATTTTTTCCTCAAGGAAAGCGGCAAGGTGATTTTTAACGAAATCAATACCATTCCGGGATTCACGCAGATCAGCATGTATCCAAAGCTTTGGGAGGCATCGGGGCTTCCGTACGATAAATTGATTGACCGGCTGATCGAGCTTGCATTGGAACAAAAATAGAAACGATAGATACATAGGAGGAAGGACAATGGCAAAGGAAAAAATAAATTTTGAAGAAGAGCAAGTGCGGGAGTGTTACAGGCATACGACCTCCCACATCATGGCGCAGGCCGTAAAAAAGCTTTGGCCCGATGCGAAGCTGGCAATCGGTCCGGCGATCGATAATGGTTTCTATTATGATTTCGATATGGAACACAAGCTCAGCGACCAGGATCTGTTAAAAATACAGAAGGAAATGAAGAAGATCATCCAGGCGAATTATCCGTTAGAGCGTTTTGAACTGCCGCGGGAAGAAGCGATCAAATTTATGGCGGATAAGGGAGAGGATTACAAGGTAGAGTTGATCGAGGATTTGCCGGAGGACGCGGTGATTTCCTTCTACCAGCAGGGCGATTTTGTGGATCTCTGTGCAGGACCACATATGGAGCGGACAGGACAGATCAAAGCCGTTAAGCTGCAAAGCATTGCAGGCGCTTATTGGCGGGGAGATTCCGACAGGAAGATGCTCCAGCGGGTGTATGGAACGAGTTTTCCGACGCAGGCGGAACTGGATCAATATATCGAAAGGCTGGAAGAAGCGAAGAAACGCGACCATCGTAAGATTGGCAAGGAAATGGATCTCTTTGCGATTTATGAAGAAGGCCCGGGATTTCCGTTTTTCATGCCGAAAGGAATGGTGATCCGAAACGAGCTGGAAAACTTCTGGAAGAACGAGCATAGGAAGCGGGGCTATGTGGAAATCAAGACGCCGCTCATTTTGAACGAGCAGCTTTGGCGGACGTCGGGACACTGGGACCACTATAAAGACAATATGTATTTTACGAAAATAGACGATGCGGATTTTGCAATCAAGCCGATGAACTGTCCGGGATCGATGTTGGCATTTAAGCGAAAGATGTGGTCTTACCGGGAACTTCCAGTGCGGATGGGAGAACTGGGGCAGGTACACAGACATGAGCTTTCGGGCGCTTTGCATGGCCTTATGCGGGTGCGGACCTTTACACAGGATGATGCGCATATTTTCATGCTGCCGGAGCAGATTAAAGACGAAGTGATCGGCGTCGTGCAGTTCATCGATGATGTATACAAAATGTTTGATTTTAAGTATCACATTGAGCTTTCCACAAGACCAGAGGATTCAATGGGAAGTGACGAGGAGTGGGAGACCGCAGAGACGGCGCTTCGGGATGCGATGGATGCCATCGGCGTGTCTTATATCGTCAATGAGGGAGACGGTGCGTTTTATGGTCCGAAGCTCGATTTTCATCTGGAGGACTCGCTTGGCAGGACGTGGCAGTGCGGTACGATCCAGCTTGACATGCAGATGCCGCAGCGGTTTGACATCAATTATGTAGGTCCTGACGGGGAAAAGCATAGACCGGTCATGATCCACCGCGTGATCTTTGGTTCGATCGAACGGTTTATCGGCATCCTGATTGAGCATTTCGCAGGGAAATTCCCGCTTTGGCTTGCACCGGTGCAGGTGAAGCTTTTGACCGTAACGGAAAAATTCACAGATTATGCGCTTAGCGTGGCGAAGCAGTTTGAGGATGCGGGCATTAGAGTGGAAGCGGATATCAGAAATGAAAAGATCGGTTATAAGCTGCGGGAGGCGAGAAATGAGCGGACGCCATATATCTGCGTGATCGGGGAGCGGGAAGTCGAAGCGCGGAATTTGACGGTTCGTTCCAGCAAGGCGGGCGAGCTGGGTGAAATGACGCCGGATGAATTGCAGGAGAAATTGCAGAAGGAAATCGCAGAGAAAGCAATATAGCGTAATTGAAATCGTATTGCGTAGGATAGGTGATGGATGGCGTTGGGGCAGGGATTCTCGTTTGGCTGGAGCAAGGAGAAAAAGGAATGGATGATAATAAGAATATAGAAGTGAAAAAGGCTTTTGAAAACTCTGGGGCATCAGCGTCGCAGTGGGAAGTTTCTGCGGTATCAGAGGATACGCGGCAAACCGACCCTGCACCTGTGACTGCGAGGGATGCCTGGCGTAGGAAGCTCAATAAAGAGGCGGCACAGCAAAACGCACAGCCTGATTCGCAGGGAGGCGGGAAAATGATGCCTGGTCAGTCTGCGCAAAACGGTCAATCTGCGCAATATAGCGATGTGGCACAAGATGGGCAGCCTTCACAGGATCGCGATGTGCCACAGGGCAGTCAGGATCGGGGGACATATGCACAATATGGTTATGTGGCGCAAAACGGCCAAGCGGCGCGGTATGGCCAATCTGCTCGATATCGTTCCTCTGCGCAAGATGGTCAGTCTGCGCAGTATCATCAGGCGGCGCAGGGCACGGTTTACAGCGGGGGAACGTATTCCTACAGCATGGCAGGCGCTCAGCAGATGAAAAGCAACAAAAAACCGTTCATCATTTTTGGCGCGATCTTGGGCGGTATTATCTTGCTGGCTATTTTGTTTCAACTTGCTGGTATCAATGTGAGATCGGATGCTTCATATCTTTCCGGCGCGGAAACGATCCATGAGGATCATATCGGCGTACTTTACATCGAGGGAACGATCATGGAAGGCGACACGACCTATAATCATGCCTATGCGCTAGATGCGATCGACGGAATGATGGAAAATGACGATAACGAGGGGCTGATGTTGTACGTCAATACACCGGGAGGTGGTGTCTATGAAAGCGATGAGCTGTACTTAAAGATCAAGGAATATCAAGACATGACAGAACGGCCGGTTTATGCGTATCTTGGCTCGCAGGCAACCTCCGGGGGATATTATATTTCAGCTCCCGCCGATAAAATTGCAGCGAACCGAAATTGCTGGACTGGATCGATCGGCGTTACGATGGGAAATCTTTATGACATATCGGGGCTTTTGTCAAAGTACGGGATCAGTGTGACCACGATAACTTCTGGCGCAAATAAGGCCATGGGAGACATGACAGCGCCGCTTACGGACGAGCAGAAGCAGATTTTACAGTCTCTTGTGGATGAAGCGTACGATCAGTTTGTGGGTATCGTTGCGGAAGGCAGGAATTTGGACGAGGCTTATGTGCGCAGTATTTCCGATGGCAGGCTTTATACTGCAAAGCAAGCGCAAAGCGTTCACCTGATCGATGATATTGTGGAAACCTATGATGATGCGATCGATGACATGATGGATGAATATGAGCTTTGGGACTGCGAGGTATATGAATTCCGTTATGAACCGGAGTATGGTCTGCTTGGCGGATTGATTCAGAGCATGGACAAGCTGGCGGAGGCTGCCAGCGGTAACAGCGATATCAATGCGTTGACTGAACTGATGGAAAGCAATAATGAGCTGCCGCTTCAATATATGTGTGAGGTAACGAAATAGATGAAATTTGCTTTGAAAACCGCATTTGCAATCATGCTCCTCTTAGCGGGAATTGTACCTGCTTCTTTTGCATATGCAGAAAAGGCTGATACTGATAGCGTATCGGTCATTTTCACGCATGATATGCACTCCCATATGAGTGCCGATAGGGTGGAAAAGAATGGGGAGATCGTCGAGGTGGGCGGTTTTGCAAAGCTGAAGGCAGCGATGACACATGTTCAGGAAACGTATCCGGACAGCTTCGTGCTGGATGCCGGTGATTTCAGCATGGGGACGCCGTACCAGACTATTTTTTCTAAGGATGCTTCAGAGCTTCATATGATGGCATTGCTGGGATTTGATGCGACGACCTTTGGCAATCATGAATTTGATTACAGGGCATTGGGGCTTGCTTCCATGCTTGATGCGGCAAAAGGCGTAGATGTTCCGCTTCTGATCGCGAATATCGATTGGGAGAAGACCTTGGCAGATGATGCATTGAAACGAGATGCAAAGGTGCTGCGGGATGCTTGTGATGCGTATGGTGTCAAGCCATATACGGTGATTGAGCGTAACGATATGCGTGCGGCGGTTTTCGGTTTGATTGGTGGAAACGCCGTAGAATATGCGCCGGAAAGCGGTTTATTGTTTAAAGATGCAAAAACAGCGGCGGCGGATGTTGTAGCGCAGATCAAGGAACAAGAAGACGTTGATATGATCATATGCCTTTCTCATTGCGGGACGCTTGAAAACGAAAACGATGTGATGGAGGAAACGGAGGATTACCTGCTGGCGGAGGCTGTGCCTGATATTGATTTGATTATCAGCGGCCATAGTCATACGGCTCTGGATGAAGCTGTGCAGGCAGGCGATACGTATATCGTGTCTTGTGGCAGTTATAATGCTTATATGGGCCATGCTGTTGTGAAGAAGAAAGCAAGCGGCAGATACGAATTATCGTCTTATGAATTGATTCCATTGGATGAAACGATAGAAGGTGATGCAGCGGTAGACGCTGCGCTCGCGCAATACAAAAGCTTGGTCGATGCGCATTATTTTCAAGGCTATGGTTATGCCGCAGAGCAGGTGATTGCTTCTAATGACATCTCTTTTACGCCTGTGGATCAGCTGGGCTTGACACAGGGCGAAGAGCCTCTTGGCAGTCTGATTGCGGATTCTTACCGGTATGCATTGAAGCAGGCTGGGGAAGAGACGGAAGTCACCATCGTTCCGCTAGGGGTAATCAGGGGCAGTTTTTTAAAAGGCGAGGTTACTGTTTCGGATGCGTTTAATGTTAGCTCTCTCGGTTATGGAAAGGATGGTTCATCCGGCTACCCACTTGTGAAAGCGTATGTGACTGGCAAAGAACTGAAAACGATTGCCGAGGTGGATGTTAGCATTTCTAATTTTATGGGCGTTGCCAGGCTATATTGCAGCGGGCTGGAATACGCATGGAATCCCCATAGACTGATTCTGAACCGAGCTGTCGATGTGAAATATAATGACGGAACTGGTGCTGTGCCTGTGGAGGACGACCGTCTGTACAGTGTGGCGGCTGATCTGTACTCTTGTCAGATGCTGGGCACAGTGAAGGACAAGTCTTTCGGTCTTTTGAGCATTGAGCCGAAGGATGTGGATGGAAATCCGATTACAAATTATGAGGATCATATCGTCTATACAGGTGGGAAGGAATTAAAAGCATGGTATGCGCTGGCGTCGTACCTTGATTCATTTGAGGATGATGCGGTTCCGGCATATTATGGAAATGTGCAGGGGCGAAAGATGGAAATCGATAGCTGGAATCCGATAGAGCTTTTGAAACAGCCGAATCAGATTTTCTGGATTGCGGCAGGCGTGGTGTGTGCGTTGGTGCTGGCGGTAGCTGGTGTTGTGATGCTGGTGAAAAAGCGGCGGATGCGGAATGGGAAAAAAGTAAAATGAGCAGAAGAAATATAGCGGGGAAATTAGTATAGAGCGAAAGTATGTGGACAAAGTTGCAGGAAAAAAATTGTAGGATGATGTGAAGCCCGTCTGAGAATCAAGTGCGGGAAAGCGGGGCGTGAAATGGGTTGGCGGATACGGGAAAGCGGGCATGGTTGTCCTCCATATGGGGAATTTATAATCCCTAGGGCAAAATAAAAACCCATGCAACCGCTGGAATTGCAAGGGTTTTGGCTGGCACGCCGTGAGGGACTCGAACCCCCAACCGACAGATTCGAAGTCTGCGACTCTATCCATTGAGCTAACGGCGCATATTTTGTTGATGAACGATTTATATTATAAGGGATTTTTGGGGAAGTTGCAAGGGATCAATTGTTCTTTCCTTGAAATTAACACACGAATATGGTATTATATAAAACATATGATTATGATAATCAGACAATACTAATGATATATAAATAGTGATTGGAAAAAACAAACTATGCGTTCTAAAATCATAAGAATAGCCATTTTGATAATAATAGATATTGCGATCGTTTCGTTCAGTTCCATCATGCCATTAGCGCTACGGTTTGGTATCTTTACGATGGATATCGCATATTTAGAGCCTGCCATCAGGTGTCTTCCGGTGGATATCCTGATTACGATAGCAGTCTTAGCAATTTTTAAATTATATAACCGTGTTTGGTCATATGCGGGGATCGATGAAATGATTTCCGTATTTAAGGCGTCGCTCGTGATTGAAGCGTTGTATGTTGCGTATCGCGTTTTTGCAGGAGTTGCCATGCCGCGCAGTTTTTATGTGTTTAATTGGGTGTTCCTGTTTATTATATTAGCGGCATCCAGGATATCCGTGAGGCTGATCCGGCAGTTTAAAAAGAAATATGAAAAATCCGGGGAGCAGCGTAATGTCATGATCGTTGGTGCGGGTTCGGCTGCGGCGCTTCTCATCAATGAATTGAAATATGGTCCGGGAGATTCGCGGATCGTGTGTGTAATTGATGATAATTCTTCTAAAAAGGGAAAATACATTCATGGCATTCCTATTTTAGGCAATCGGAATGATATCCCGCAAATAGCAGAAAAATATCAAATAGACGAAATTATCATAGCGATTCCTTCTGCCAGCCCGACGACGATTCGTGATATTTTATCTATTTGTCAACAAACGAATGCGAAGCTAAAGCGTTTACCTGCGATTGCATCTAGTTTGACCACAACATCCCTGAGTCAAACCGTGCGGGATGTGAATTATGAGGATCTGCTTGGAAGAGATGCCGTTGTGATTGAAAATCCTGAATTGGCAGATTTTGTCGCGGAAAAAACGATCATGGTGACAGGTGGCGGTGGCACGATTGGTTCTGAATTGTGCAGACAGCTTGTGGCGAACAGGCCAAGGCAGTTAATTATTGTAGACATTTATGAAAACAGCGCTTACGAGCTACAGATGGAGTTAAAACGATATTATCCGGAAACGGACGTAAAAGTGCTTATTGCATCCGTTAGGGACTATGACAGAATAAATGAAATCTTTGAAGCCTACAAGCCCGATGTTGTATATCACGCGGCAGCGCATAAACATGTACCGCTTATGGAATATTCTCCGAATGAAGCGGTTAAAAATAACTGCAAGGGTACGCTTAATATGGCAAAACTGGCTGACCAGTACCACGTGAAGCGTTTTGTCTTAATTTCTACGGATAAAGCTGTCAAGCCGACGAATGTAATGGGCGCGACAAAGCGTATTTGTGAGATGATTATTCAAACCTATAATAAACGCTCGGATACAGAGTTTGTAGCAGTAAGATTCGGAAATGTACTGGGCAGCAATGGCTCGGTGATTCCTCTTTTCTTAAAACAGATTGAGTCGGGCGGTCCAATCACGCTTACGCACCGAGAAATTACTAGGTTTTTTATGACCGTTAGCGAAGCTGTTTCATTGGTTCTGCAAGCTGGTTTGATGGCCAAGGGTGGTGAAATTTTCGTGCTGGATATGGGACACCCCGTTAAAATTTATGATCTGGCGACTAACCTTATTAAAATGAAAGGGTTCATTCCGGAACGCGATATTAAGATCGAAATCGTGGGTCTTAGGCCAGGAGAGAAGCTCTATGAAGAACTGCTGATGGCAGAGGAAGGCTTGGAAAGTACCCCAAATGAGTTGATTTATATCGGAAAGCCGATTGCTATTGATAGCGATATGTTCTTAAAACAGTTGGATCAGCTTATCGAAGCCGCTGAAACAAATGGTAATGGAATAAAGCAAGAAATCAAAAAAATATGCGACACTTATCAACCGCAATCAATATAAATTTGGAGAATACACATGAATATACCTTTTTCACCGCCGGATATTTCACAGACAGAGATTGACTCCGTTGTTGAAACTTTGAAATCCGGCTGGATTACAACAGGTCCCAAAACAAAAGAGTTTGAAAGCAAAATCAGTCAGTATATTGGAACGAAAAAAACTGCCTGTCTGAGTTCAGCAACAGCATCAATGGAAATGACACTCCGCGTCTTGAATATCGGTCCTGGGGATGAGGTTATTGTCCCTGCGTACACATATACGGCTAGTTGCAGTGTCATTTGTCATGTAGGGGCGAAGCCCGTTATGGTTGATATACAGAAGGATCGTCCTGAGATGGATTATACGTTACTAGATTCAGCGATAACGGAAAAAACAAAGGCGATTATAGCCGTTGATCTGGCAGGAATTATATGCGATTATGAGATAATAGATATAATAGTGGAAAAGCATAGATTAGACTTTATGGCAGAGCCGGGCAGTGTTTTGCAAGAAAAGTTAGGTAAAATCGCAGTTATCGCAGATTCATCCCACGGCTTTGGAGCAGTAAAGGATGGAAAGAAATCCGGGCAGTTCGCTGATTTCACCTGCTT
>CAJUEB010000075.1 GCA_910585135.1 uncultured Eubacteriales bacterium | reverse complement strand
ATTTTTCGAGGGTTATCATCGGTTATTGCGATATCATGTTTAATTCAGGGGAAGATAATTACCTGACGACCGATGATGCTTATGAAGCGGCGCATACGGTGCTGGCGTCCCAGTTCATCAACGAACAGTTTGCGGTGCTGGCGAATGTGAAAGAGGAGCAGATGGGGCTTGGCCATGCGTTTGAAATGGATCCCGATATCGAAAACGGATTTCTTTATGAATTGGCGCAAGCGATCATGGCAAAGGAGATTTTCCCGAATGCATCCCTCAAATATATGCCGCCGACGAAGTTCATGACAGGAAATATCTTTAAAGGACAGATCCAGGATGCTTTGTTTAATCTGATTGCAGTATGGTCGGGGCAGTCGCTTCAGCTTTTGGGCATGCTGACGGAGGCCATTCATACGCCGCATATGCACGACAGATACCTTTCTATCGAAAATGCGCAGTATATCTTTAATAATGCGCGGGACATCGGCTCTGAGGTAGAGTTTAAGGAAGGCGGGATCATCCAGAAACGGGCGCAGCTTGTGCTGGATGAAGCGAATAAGCTGCTGCATGAGATTGAAGCGGAAGGTCTTTTTTCCACCATTGAACAGGGAAAGTTCGGCGGCGTGAAGCGGCCGCGGGATGGCGGCAAGGGTCTTGAGGGCGTTTGCGTGAAAGACGATGCATATTTCAATCCGTTTATTCCGCTGATGTTGGGAGGTGCAAAATGATGAGTACAGGGAATACAGCAGTTGCGCAAGTCGATCTGACGAGGGTAAAGCCTTACGGAGATACATTAAATGATGGTATGGTGGAGCTGGCGTTCACCCTTCCTGTCCCATATGGGGAGGAAGGAAGCGAAGCGGCTAAAATCTTAGCGAAGAAGATGGGACTGGATGAACCGAACGTGGTTTATTCCAAGAACATGGCGCCTGGCTATACATTCTTTGTCGTATATGGAAAGTGCCAGCATACGGTAGATTACACATCGATCAAGGTCACGAAGGTTGAAGTGGATGTGATGGACAGACTGGCGTGTGCCCAATATATTAAGGACAATATTAAGCGGGAAGTGGTGATCATCGGTGCTTCTACGGGAACAGACGCACATACGGTAGGGATCGATGCGATCATGAATATGAAGGGATTTCACGGTCATTTCGGTTTAGAGCGGTATGAAGGGATAAATGCGATCAACATGGGAAGCCAGGTGCCGAATGAAGTGCTGATCCAGAAGGCGAAGGAAGTGGGCGCTGATGCGATCCTGGTCTCCCAGACGGTGACACAGAAGGATGTGCATATCCAGAATCTTACGAATATGGTAGAACTGCTCGAGGCGGAGGGGCTTCGTGACAAAGTGATCCTCGTCTGCGGCGGGCCGAGGATTTCCCATGAGCTGGCGCAGGAGCTGGGCTATGACGCAGGATTTGGCGCGCACACTTATGCGGAACACGTCGCTTCTTTTGTCCTCACTGAAATCGTCAGGCGGAAGATGGCTTAGCAAATGACGGGTGAAAGTGCGATCAATGAGAAGCGGTGAGCTAGCGGGCAGGAAACATCATCTGAACGAATGTGCCTAGGCTGTTTGTTATGTAAAGGAAAAGGTTTAGGCAATGAGAAAGGAACATTGCTATGAAGAATAAAATCATTACTGCGGATGAGGCGGTTGCAGGCGTAACGGATGGCATGACGATCATGGTGGGCGGATTCTTAGGAACAGGTTCTCCGGAAATCCTGATGGATGCTCTCATCAAAAAAGGCGTCAAGAATCTGACGGTGATTGGAAACGACGGCGGGCTTCCTGATGGAACGTATGGCCATAAATCGGCCAGGGGGATCGGCAAGCTCTTGGAGGCGGGAATGGTAAAGCATATCATCGCGTCCCATGTCGGCATGAATCCACTGATTGGAGAAGGAATGAACGACGGAACACTGCAATGCACGCTGGTGCCGCAAGGGACGCTCGCAGAAAAGATCAGGGCGTCTGCATACGGTCTGGGCGGCGTTCTGACACCGACAGGAATCGGCACGCCAGTGCAGTTTGAACCGGATGAGCTGGGGCGGGAAAAGCGGGTCGTTGAGCTGGAAGGAAAACGCTATCTTTTGGAAATGCCGCTTCGGGCAGATTATGCGTTTATCAGGGCGACGATCGCTGACAAGTTCGGCAATTATATGTGTGCCAAGGCTACAAAAAACTTTAATTATCTGATGGCGGGAGCGGCTGACAAGACGATTATCGCCACGGAAAAGCTGGTGGAAATCGGGGAGATGGACGCAGACACATGGAAAGTGCAGGGTGTGCTGGTAGATGGAATTGTGGAAGGAGAGAAAAAATGGGAGATTTAAAAGAGAGGATCGCTAAAAGGTGCGCCAAGGAATTTGAAGATGGTGATTTTGTAAACTTGGGAATCGGGCTTCCGACACAGGTATCCAATTATATTCCAGAAGGGATCGAGGTGGTGCTGCATTCGGAGAACGGGTTTGCAGGGCTGGATGCGCTGGCAGCGCCGGGAAGCGAGGATGTGGATATCATCAATGCAGGAGGCATGTATGCGACTGCGGTGGATCATGTAGGATATTTTGATACGGCAACGAGTTTCGGGCTTGTCAGGGGAGGGCACGTCAAGGCGACTGTGCTGGGCGCGATGGAGGTTGCGGAAAACGGCGATCTGGCGAACTGGATCGTACCGGGCAAGAAGGTAGCGGGCATGGGCGGTGCGATGGATCTGGTAACAGGCGCGGAAAAGTGCATCATCGTGATGCTGCATACCCAGAAGGGCGAGCCGAAGATCCTGAAAAAATGCAGGCTGCCGCTTACGGCGGAAAAATGCGTGAATATGATCATTACCGAGATGGGCGTGATGGAGGTAAAAGAGGAAGGTCTTGTATTGAAGGAATTGCATCCTGATTATACGCTGGAGGAAATCAAGGCCGCTACGGAATGTGATTTGATTATCAGTCCTGATTTGAAGCCGATGGAAGAATAAGACATTGAGGTAACAAGGAAAAAAATTCTGCCCCCAGCCGTAATTTATGCGGCTGGGGGCATTCGGCAACGGATTTTACAGTTGGCTTTATTCACTGATTTTGCTCAATTCATCCTTGAGGGAATTTAGGACTCCTTTCGCAGAAATATCATATATTCTTTGCAAGATATCTTGCTTGGAAATGGTTTCTCCCGTTTGATACCAATAATTGATCACTCCTAGCACGGCGGCAATCTGATACTCTAATAGTATTTCAATCCTTTCGAAATTTTCCGGATTTTCTGGTCCGCTTCCTGCCTTTTGAAAGATATGTGATAAAAATTCTTTTTTTATTTGTTCGCCCAATACATAATAATCCCGTCTTTTAAATAATAATTCTATATATTTGTCTTGCTGTTGAAAACAGGCGAAAAGGATATTGCCGATCAGATTTCTTTCCAGCAAAGCATAGAGGTGCTGCGCTGATAATACCTTGCTTTTTACGGGCGAGAGAAGGTGGTTGACAGCTCTGCTTAGCAGGTCGTAAATATTTTCAAAATGATTGTAAAACGTAGCGCGGTTATATCCTGCAGTCTGGCATAGTTGGCTGATCGATATTTTTTCGATCGGTTTTCGTTCATATAATTTCCAAAATGCAGTGATAAATTCCTGCTTGGTATTGCGCATTTCCATCCTTCGTTATTCCTTCCATTTCATGCGGGGCGCAAGGCGCAGCGAAAAATTTTTTCATGCGACTTCCTTTTGATACGACAGAAACTTTCTTTTTTACGCAAGCCGCAGCCCGCAACAAAAATTTTTCTTTTTACGCAGATCCTGCTGGTGCAGATACGGAATACATTTTAAGATAAAAAGTTATTGGATTTTTTTGAAATCAATCCCAATGCCGGATTGAAGCGGATGTCAAAAGGCATGAAACAGAAAATTGGCATTGTAGCGGCCTTTATGCATGATCCCGATATTCTGCTATTGGATGAACCGATCAGCGGTTTAGATCCGTTGATGCAGAACCGCTTTATTGAGCTGGTAGCGCAGGAAAAAAGCAAGGGTAAAACGGTGATTCTCTCTTCTCATATCTTTGATGAAGTAGGAAAAATCTGCGATCGGATCGGCATGATACGAAATGGCAAGCTGATTCAGGAAGTTACCGTTGATGAATTACGCAATTCCCAGTTTAAAACATACCGCGTTGAATTGTCAGACGCAGAAAGCGCCCTGTTCGTAAAGAAAGCTTATCCTGACGCAGAGTACAAAGAGAAACAAAACCAGATGATCGTGTCGATCAACGATAGCGAGATCAACCGTTTGATTTCCGTATTATCCAAATGCCGGGTCAATTTTCTGAAAGAAGAAAAACACACGCTTGAAGAATATTTTATGAAGTTTTATGGAGGAAATGAAAATGATTAGCATTCCTTATTTCAGGCAGGTCGTAAAATCCAATGTGAAATTCCTCGGCGCGTTTACGCTTGTGTTATGTATTTTCCTTATTGTGATGACCAATGTATTTACGCCGGAGGCGGTTTCCGATTTGCAAACAGCTACGCAAGGAACGGTCGCATCGCATATTTTAACGGGAAACGGGACATTGATAAGCTTTATGTCAAATTCATTTTATGCGCTCATGGCGATCGTTTTTCCGATGGTGTATTCCATTATGGTCGGCAACCGGATGATCGCAGAAAAAATTGATAAAGGAAATATGGCGGGATTTCTGTCTACGCCGGTAGCACGATTGCAGATTACTGGCTCAAGCGCAATTTACTTCATCTTGTCATTGGCCGTCATGTGGGGCATATCTTCCATCGCCGGAATCCTTGCCGCAGATGCGTTTCAGCCGGATGCGCTTGATATTGACACCTTTTTAATGCTTAATCTGGGGGCATTCCTTTATCATTTGGCAATCAGCAGCGTTTGTTTTTGCGCTTCCTGTATTTTTAATACTTCAAAAAATTCTTTGGCTTTTGGAGCAGGGATACCATTGTTGTTTTTCGTAGTCAGCCTTTTTATCAAGCTGTCGGACAGCCTCGATTTTTTAAAATATTTTACGTTAAATACGCTGTATGACACGCAAAAAATCGTAGAGGGCAGCGGGTATGAAGATGGATTTATCGCCATGCTGGTCATTGCTGTTTGCCTCTATGTAACAGGTATCGTTTGGTTTGGGAAAAAAGATTTGCCGTTGTAGTCTCATTTATTGAAACCCAAATGCGTCGGCGGCTTTTTGCATGCCTTCGCTGATCGTGGCATATGTCCTGTCGTAAGACGCCTGCGCCTGGGATGCGATGCCGCTAAGCCCGGTGGTGCTTTCCAGGTTTGCGATGTCGTTAAGCGGCAGGATGTAGTAAAGCCCGGCTGTGGTTTTGTAGACCCAGGTCGGGACATAGTCTGCGCCGGTGATGATGACCTTGCCTTTTTTGTTTTTCGTGATCTCAAGCTTCATAATAAGGCCGTCTTCCGTATGCCCGGTGGAAAGGCTCATCAGCTGGCGTCTCTGGTTAGAAAGCTGGTTTCCGAGGGAATAGGCGCAGAACATTTTGTGGCTGCCATCCTCTGATGTGAGGACATCCACGTTTTGCACGACATGCGGGTGACTTCCGATAATAGCGTCCACGCCCATATTGCATAGGCGCTGCGCCATTTCCATCTGCCAGTCGCATGCGGTTAGCTGATATTCATTTCCCCAGTGCGGGTAGAATATGATAAATTCAGCTCCGTCCTGCCGCATATTTTCCAGAACGGCAGAAAATTCGGTATAGAAGCTTTCCCGGTCGTTTGGGTCGAATGAATTCAGGTACGGGGCGACGCTTGCGTCCATGTAGTTGGCGTTGATCGCCTTGACGTCCCCGGAAGCAGGCGTTTCATATGTGTAGTTGACGAACCCTACTTTGATCCCGTTAATGTCCTTGATCAGGTATTTCTTTTCTTCATCCGAATGCGCCGCGCCGGTGTAATCGATCCCGCTGTCGGCTAAAAACTGTGACGTGCGCAGAAATCCGTTCTTGCCGCTGTCATAGATATGGTTGTTGGCAAGGAGCAGCAAATCCACGCCAGAGCTGGTCAGCGTCGTAGCAATGGAATCGGGCGATTTGAAGAGCGGATAACCCGAATATCCGGCTTCCTTGCCCGGAAGCGTCGTTTCCAGATTAGCGGCCATATAGTCCGGTGCGCTGTAAACCTCGCTGATAAAGGAAAATATCGGGGAAAAATCGTAGTCGCCGTCTACCTTGTATTCGGATGGTTTATAGGACGGACTGTGAAGCATAATGTCCCCGGTGCTGCCGATAGTTATCGTGATCGGTTGAAATTCAGGTGTTTTTTGAATGAAGTCCGAGGATGCTTCCGGCGCTTTCTTCGCTGCGATTCCCAGCCCGACGCCGCCTAAAACGACGCATAATGTTAATACGAGCGTGATGATTTTTAGTGTGTTCTGTTTTCTTTTCTTTTGTCTGATGCTTTGCGTGCTCCTTTTGGCGCGGTTTTGTGTGTTTCCCATAGTTGACCCTTTGATAATTATTTCGCTGAAATGAAGATGAAATGAAACGGTAAAATTCTAAATTTTATTTTACCTGATTTGTATTGTGAAAACAAGTGTTGTTATGGTTTGAAAATACAGGGCTGGCATGGCTCTGCCCGATGGTACACGGTGCCGCCGTCCGGCATTATCGTTCGATGGGATGCGATACCGCCGTCCGGCACTACCATCTGACAACATTAAGAAAGAGCGAGCACATTAAAAATAGAAGTCCATTGACAGGATGAATAAACATAACTATAATAGTAAAGCGAATTGTGTTTTAAGGCGAGGGGCGAGATTTTGCAGGCGGCGCGCGGGTTCTATGATATGTGATCGCTAGGCGAAAAAGCTCTTTATCGTTAGGAAAAAATCGCCAAAACTGCCGTTGCTATTTTTGAGCGATTTGGAATTTTGAAGTAAAGTTGGGTTCGTTTTTTGAACGATTTGCAGTTTTTGAACGGAAGCTTGCCTTGGATCGCTTAGAGCTTTGAACGGAAACTTGCCTCACTTTCTTTGCATCGTTTGAAGTTTTTAAAATGGAGGGTCTTGAGATGACTGAGAAAAATGTGAATAATAGCGGAACTGGCAAAACAGCGGGCGGCAATACATTGCGCCTTGCTAAGATGGGAATGCTGGTAGCGATTTCTATCGTGCTGGTATATTTTATACATTTCCCGATCTTTCCGGCAGTCGCATTTTTGGAGTACGATCCGGCGGATATCCCAGTTCTTATGGGAACTTTTGCCTTTGGACCTTTTGCTGGCGTGATGCTTACTGTTGTAACAGCTGTGATCCAGGGCGTTACCGTAAGCGCTGCCAGCGGGGCGTATGGCATTATTATGCATGTGATTGCGACCGGGACGATGGTACTGGTGGCAGGAATTATATACAAACGGAATAAGACGCGTAAAGGCGCAGTAATTGGGTTAGTATGCGGCGTAGCGGCATGGGTTGTCGTGATGATCGGTGCGAATTTGATTATCACGCCGCTGTTTATGGGCGTGCCTCGGAATGTTGTATGGGATCTGATGCCGTTTATTGCAGCGTTTAACGGGATCAAGGCAGGCGTGAACGCAGTGGTCACATTTTTGCTATACAAAAGGATATCGGGATTTTTGCATAAATAAAGGACTGAAGATAAGGCAGTGCAAGCGGCTTTCTTCTTTGAAATTTTGCTGTTTTTCGAAGTCGTTTATATTACCTTCGGCAATTGCTCGAAATCCATGTCCGTCATTGTAATATTCATGTTTATTCATTTCCAATTTTGGCAGCTATCGGTTAAAAATGTCTATTTTTTATAGATATTGGGAGTTAACGCACACTAACTCATATATTTTTTGTGCAAAATTGCCCTATTCTGGTTCGCCTTAGTCAAAAATGATTCCTTAGAGGGGCATTTATTCTGTTTGTTGATGATGTTGCTAATTTGAGATAAAAATATTTGCTCCAATAATGAATATTTACTCACAACTCAGCGATAATGTGCATAAATATACATTTTTCCGCTAAAAAATTTAGGGTAGTGTGCGTTAACTCCTTATATTTTTTAAAAATAATCATTTTCCCAGAATTTAACAAACTGACATTCCATTTTTCCGATGTTTTCCGCAAATAGAACAAATGCCTATTTCGTTTTTCTCTTCTGCCGCAGATGACAAAATGTTAAAAGGCAGTTCTGGCTAGGCAGACTGCGAAAGAGACGGGAGCGAAACCGTTTTCATTCTTGTTGCTTTTCTTAAAATTCGCTTCTTGAAATTCGCTTTCTTGTTTCCATGGATCGTGCTTTCTTAGGCAGGTTGTTTTGCCCGGTTAATTATGCCTTTGCTTATACTTTTCGTTGCTGTTTGCAGCTGTTTTTTGCATCCCTTTGTTTAATCTGTGCCTAATATAACTTTAATATGACGATTGCCCTTTGACTTAGACCTTGAAAATGGTATACTATTTAAGTTATGAAGAAGCAGACTGTAATCATAAAAAATGAATCGGAAACCGCAGCTTTTGGCATAGATTTAGGGAAGCGGGCTTGCCCGGGGACTGTGATCGCATTGACTGGCGATCTGGGTGCGGGAAAGACCACCCTGACCAAGGCAATTGCTCAGGGACTTGGTATATCGGATATGATCACAAGTCCTACATTTAATATCGTAAAGGAATACGATGGCGGCAGGCTGCCGCTCTATCATTTTGATGTGTATCGTATTGGTGATGCGGATGAGATGTACGAGCTGGGTTACGAGGAATACTTTTATGGAAACGGTGTATGTGTCGTAGAGTGGGCTGATTTGATTGAGGATCTTTTGCCGGAAAATGCCGTGCGGATACAGCTCGAATATGGCGGTGAAGAAGGGGAACGGATTTATCGATGTATATTTTAGCGATAGAGACTACGGGCGCTTTTGCATCCGTGGCATTGATGGAGGATGACAGGATTATCGCGCATATCAGCGGAAACGACAGGTTTTCCCATCTGCAAAATTTGATGCCGCAGGTAGATGCTGTCATAAAGGAAAGTAAATTGTCGTTAGGCGATATAAACGGAATTGCAGTGTCTTGCGGTCCTGGTTCGTTTACGGGGATCAGGATCGGGGTGTCTTCTGCACGGGCATTATCGCAGGTGCTGGGCATTCCTTGTATCCCGGTATCAAGCCTTGCGGCGCTGGCGATGAGGGCGGCAGAGATTGATTCATGCAAAAGCGCATTGTCTATGGCGGAGGAAGCATGCTGTAAAGGCTCAGGGCTTCGGGGCGATGTGGAAGGTGCATCGTTTGCAACGGAGGATTCGCCGGGCAGCACAAGCCGGGTTTTGAACCGTGCGGCGAGCGTGCAGGATGCTGATGATGCAGGGGAAGCGTGCCGCAGCTTGTTGATTTGCCCGATGCTCGACGCACGGCGAAGCCAGGTTTATGCGGGCGGGTATTTTTTGCAGAATGGATATCCAGTGGAGGAAATAAAAGCCGGTCCGTATTTGCTGGAGGAGTTTTTGTCGGAAACGGTAAGATATCATCGAATATTGCTGTTAGGCGATGCGGTGGATAAATACGATGAAAAAATCAGGGTTTTAAGGCCTGATGGCACGGAAACAACCCCTGAAAGCATAAGATATCAGGATGCTGCTTCTGTGGCGAAGCTGGGCCTTAAACTTTTTCGTGAAAAGGGCGGGCTTGGTTATAACGAGGTAAAGCCAGACTATATGCGGTTGGCGGAGGCAGAAAGGAAATTGCGGGAGAAGCAAGATCTGCGGAAGCCATGAGGCGCGAAAGGAGCGCAGCAGCCGTAAAGCATTAGAGAATCGTAGATGCTATAAAGCGCCAGAGTGGCAGGATAGAAGCAAAATGACCTTGCGCAGGGGAAGAGATGGAAAGGCTGAAATGAAATGACAGACGTTACCATAAGGCAGGCTACGGCAGATGATGTGGATGATATCTATGAAATAGAGACGCTGTGTTTTCCTGATCCTTGGAGCCGCGATGCGCTCTTGTATGAATTGAAAAGCAATCCGAGGGCGTTTTATATTGTGGCAGAGATGGATCGGCAGGTTGTCGGATATGCGGGTCTTTGGTGGATAGAGGACGAAGGGCATATTACCAATGTGGCGGTCAGGCCGGATTGCAGGAGCAGACGGATCGGAACGGGAATTATAGATGTGATGCTGGATTTTACTTGTCAGGAGGGGATCCGTCACCATACATTGGAAGTGAGACGTTCCAACGTGATCGCCATTCGTTTATATGAAAAATTTGGTTTTCAAATAGAAGGTGTCCGTAAAGGGTATTATGTAAATAACAAAGAAGATGCTTTCATTATGTGGCGGCATGAAGTTTAGTGTACGGGCGGCCTGCTGGCGGGTTTAATAGGGCGGAACGGTCATCGTCCACCGCTGCGCACCGTCGGGTTTGGCATTGATAATTGTTGCGCTAGTTCTAGCGTATGATTTGTGGCTCGGACGAGGGGATTGCCCAGTTCTCTGCATGGATCAGAATCGAAAAATTGTGCACTGCGCCGATGGACTGGGTATCGGATGATCCCTGTAGGGGTTGTGCGCTACACTGTCAGACCGGGTGGACGCAGTCATCCGCTACTGGATCGGACGGCCTGTTTGGCAGCCGTTTGACGCTGGATTGGATGAATCGCTTGACTGAG
>CAJUEB010000074.1 GCA_910585135.1 uncultured Eubacteriales bacterium | reverse complement strand
CGCCTTTATACTGGGTGTACTTATTGCTGTTGCCGTCTGGATAATCAAACTCATCCTCCGATGTGTTGACCAGCGCATAATCATTCGTCAACTCGCCGTAATAAATCCCCGGCTGCTTGATATCGATTTCCTCTACGCCAGATGCCGGAGGGATTCCGCCGATCAATACGTCCGGCTGGCCGCTGTCGGTAATTTTGTCTACGCGCGAGAGCGTGATTCCATATCCATGGGTATACTTCAAATGCTTATTGAGCCACGTATCGCTGATTCTTTCCTCGTCGATTTCCCTGCTGGAAAGATACGTCTGCGTGTATTCTCCATTCACATTATATCGGTCTGTATCCACATCGTTAAACGTATAATACTGCCTGATGCTTTCCGTCTGGTTATAGAAGGTTTTCGTCGGCGAATAATCGTTGATTCTGATGTTCGATATCGTCTCCATGTTGCCGGCAATATCATCGCCGGTCAAGTTCTCCGTTGCTGCAAATTCTTTGGCGTCAACGCTGTTAAGTCCATAAGCATACTGGGTGTATTCGATATTTCGTTCCAGATACTTGCTTTCCTTGTTGATTTCATCCGGCGTTACGATCAGGTTTTGTACCAGCAAGGATACGCCTGTTCCCGCCACGCCGACCACAACCAGGAGAATCGGCGCGATCGCCGCAGGCTTTACCTTCCGCTTCGTAATGCCGATCGCAAAGCCAACCGCTGCAATCACCGCCAGCACGATACTGATCCTGTATACCCACAAGGTAACATTAATATCGGTGAAGCCAGCGCCATACACTGCGCCCGTGCTGCCAAAGAGAAGGCTGTACTGTTTCAGGAAGAAGTGAACCGCCACCATGAGAAAGAACAGCACACCTACAATAATGAGCTGTTTTTCGGCGATAGAAATAAGCATCCTGAAATTTTTATCATCAAACTGTTTTTTCTTCTTCGATTTTTTGCTAAATGTTTTTTTGCCGCCCTGGCCTGTAAACTGCCCGGCGAATTTGCCGAACATTTCAGTCACATTGTCGAATCCGCCCTGGCCAAAACCGCCTCCTGGATTAAAGCCGCTGCCATCATACCTGTCATCATCTGGTTCATCTGCGGTCCCATCTGCCGCTTCTTCAAAGATTTGCGGCGTCCTTACGGACAGCAACACCGTATAGTATATGAGCGTAAGAAGAGCAAAGGCGATGAGCAGAAAGATGATCAATTCGTTTGCTGCTTCGATGAAACCCAGCTTGAACACGTAGAACGAGATGTCCATATCATACAGCGGATCGGCCATATCGAAGCTGCTGCTATTGGTAAACTGCAAATACTGAAACCAAATCTTCGTCACCGCAAAATACGTCGCCACAACGCCATAGAGCGCCGCCAGCCCCCATGAAATCAGGTTCAGCCGCCCATGATTGGTCGCTTCATTGGATGCGACCTTTTTAAAGTATCCCCTCTTGAGGAACTTTAAATAAATGTATGCAAGGAACGTAACCACGATGAAAGTCGGCACACCGATCTTTAGCTGGGTAAACAGCTTGGTGAAAAATACCGATACGTAGTCCAGCTCCTTAAACCACAGAAAATCCGTGATAAAGCCGATTAAAGCAATAAACAGTAAGAGAATGACCAGTATTGCTATAATCAGGCCTTTCACCCCAATTTTCCTCTTTTTTTTCTCTTTTTCCAAAACTGACCTCCTTTTAAATTTCATAACAATTTGACATTTTCATGACAAACTCTTTTTCCGGGTACATGGAATATACTTTCTCAACTGTATTATTCCCAATTGTTTCCCTCACCCATACAAAATAATTTGTTCCCGCTTGCCTGATTTCCCCGATTTCCAGCTTCGTAAACTTTCCATCCATTTGCTGTCCTTCTAAGGCCGCAGTTTCTGCATACAAAGACGCTTTCGGGTCGATCATGTTCAATACTTTTTTGCTGCCCTTGTTCATCAGGTTCACCTTGTTTGATTCAAAAGCAATGATTCTGCCTACAACCTGTTCGTCGTAGTACACAGGATAATTATCCTCATCCTTGCCCCACTCTACTACAGTCATAGGCTGTGATAGGACCAGGTCCGAAATCTGTCCATCCGTCTGCTGGTCGTATGCCAAATCTGCACTGTATGTGATGGATTCAATATTGCCATCCTTGTTTTTTCCCTTCTGTGCATTGATCAGGTCGGTTTTATCGTCCATCGGCTCTGTCCTCGCCTGCATGGCGACTACGCTGTATTCCGTATCATCGCCCGTAATCAACTGAATCACCTTATTAAGCTGGTTATCGATAAACTCTGCCGCCTTGCTCTGCGGTGCAAGGAACCTGATGCCCATTCCTACGACCTCGGCAACAAGGATCACAATAAGGATAACCAGAACGATCTTGAGCACGATCCTGCCCTTGCCGCCCGTTTCCTCATATTCATCATCGTCTGCATCTATATAGTCGCGTTTTTCCTTTTTCTTGCGTGCTTTGCTTTCCTTCGCCTGTTCTTTTTCAAGGCGTTTCTGTTCCTTTTCTCTCTGTTTTCGTTCTTTCTTTGAAAGCGTCTCTTCCGCATCGTCATAAAAATCGTCGCCGTAGAATTCGTTCGCTGCATTGCTTTCAAATCCACCCTCGTGCTGCGCCTGCTCCTGCATGCTCTGCTGTTTTGCATAATTTAAGGCTTCTTCATTGCCGTAGTTATCAAAATCGTTAGCAGGCGCGCTGCCGATTGTCTCGTTTTGCGGCATTAATACCGTATCATTGAGACCCGGCTTGTCCTCTGTCGCATATTGATCCGGCAATGGAGCAAGCTCTTCCACTTCCGCAAGCTGATCCGGATAGCTAACGGGTTCTTCGGCTATGCTGCTTACGGTCTCAAACTGGCTGAGAAGATCGTCCAGCTCATCTACTGGTTCTTCTGGTTCTGCCGGTTTAAAATCGATCGGCTGCGGCTCTTCGGCTACTGCGGCGGCCGCTGCTCCGGCTGCTTCCAGGCTATTGAAGAATTCATCATCATCTGCCGGTGCTGGAGCTGGTTTTGCGGAAGCCACCCTGGTCGCTTCATTCAGTCCCGCTTCAATGTCCGCCTTCTTGATGACCCTCGTCCTGGCTGGGTCATCAGAGGAAAGCATGGTTTCCCTTCCGGTAACGGCTCTTGCCTTTTTCGCAGGCATAGCAGGCTTCGAAGCTTCCTCTATTTCAGCAAAATAAGCATCCCGTGCCTTTGCCATTTCATTGATCTGGTTTTTCGTCGCCTGGTGCGCTTCTTCTACCTCTTTGCTGACCGCTGGCTTTTCCGGCGTCCCTGAAGCGCCTCCGCGCAGACCTGCTACAGCAGCTTTAATCTTCGCTTCTTCTTCCTTGCGCATCCTTGCCGTCTGCTCCAGGACCTTTTTCACTTCTTCCTGCGCCACGGCCTGGTTAGCCTCTTCTGCCAGGCGTTTTCTCTTTTCCTCCAGCTGCCGTTCTGCTTCTTCTGCTTCCAGGCGTTTCCTTTCCTGTTCAGCCTGGAATCGCGCTTCTTCCTCAGCGGCAATTCTCGCTTCCTGCTGCGCCCTGATCTTCGCCGCTTCCTGCGCAGCCTTCAAATCAGCTTCTGCTTTGAGCCTGGCTTCCTCGGCCGCCTTCACCCGTGCTTCTGCTTCCGCGCGCTGGCGCGCTTCTTCTTCTGCACGCTGGCGTGCTTCCTCTTCGGCGCGGCGTTTCGCTTCTTCCGCTGCCCTGCGTGCTTCCTCCTCCGCACGGCGCTTTGCTTCTTCGGCCGCCCGCGCTTCTTCTTCTGCCTTCTTTTTCGCCAATTCCTGCAAACGTGCAGCTTCCTCTTCTGCGCGGCGCTTTGCTTCTTCTTCAGCACGACGCTTTGCTTCTTCTGCCGCCCGTGCTTCTTCTTCGGCTTTTTTCTTCGCCTCCGCTTCCCGTCTCGCTTCTTCTATCGCCGCAAGGCGTGCTTCCTCTTCCCTGCGTTTTGCTTCCCGTTCGGCTTCCTGCGCTTCTATTTTTTGCAATACATCGGATTCAAATGCTTTTGGCTGGTAAGGCTGTACGACGCCTTCCCTTTCGAAAAAATCGTCCATGGAGGTACTGAGCGGACGTGATTCCATTTTCTGTTCAGCGATCTTGTCCGCTTCCGATAATTCATGTTCGATCGCATTGCCAGATTTCACCCGCTCGTATTCAGCATTGATCAATTTCTGAAACTCTTCGTTTTTCTGATTGAGCGTATAAAAAGAATTGACCTTCTCCATCGCGCTCATTTCTTCCCTGCTTTGCGGCGGCTGTGGCTGTCCGAAAACTTCCTTTTCCAAATCCGCGCCTTTTAAGGTTTCCTCTTTAGCTGGCGGCTGATTCGGTACATCCGCCTTCGCCTGTGCTGGAGAATCAGTTGCATCCGCCGAAGCCGGCACCTGCTCCCGTGGGGCAGCTTTTACGACCCTGCGCGGGGTTTCCGGGATATCATCCGGATTGGCATTCCAGTTAAAATCCACTTCCTCCGTTTTTTCGACCACATTACGATCCGGATACTCGGATACATTCCACTGAAACTCTTCAAATATCGGTTTTCTCACTTCCGGCGCATCATCACTACTGTCCGGCTTTGGTTTTGTATGTATGCTCGGTTCTGTCGCTTCCGGCTGTGGTTGCTGCTGTGGCGTCGGTAATTCTTCCACAGGGCTGCCGCAATGATTGCAAAATTTTGAACCTCCTGCAATCTCCTTTCCGCAATTTTTACAATACATAAGTTCCTCCTTCTGGCGTTTTTATTCTTTGATCAGCATTTCCAGTTCCGATACTGTGTATTCTTTTCCACTTCTTCCTATATTATATCCTGTCGGCGGTTTTGAAGGATGGTCAAACTGGTATATCTCGTCCAGCCCTTCCATACCGACCGCTTTTGCAAAATCCATTCCTGCTGGTTCTGCTTTCTGCTCAGGGGATGCATCGCCCGTTACCGGCATATTCATCAGTTCATTCAGAAATTCATCGATTTCCGAATCAGATGTTTCTGCATCAGGTGCAGCCTGCTTGTCCCCGGCGTTTTCCGTCGTTTCCTCTGCTGTCACTCCGTCTTCTGCCCGTTCTTCTGCAATCTCCGCAGCCTCCAGCCCGGATAAGCGTTCCGTTTCTATCCGCTCATATGTATCCGCAGGTTCTTCCTGCCATGATTCTTCGGGAAGCTGCCCGGTAAGCTCATCGAAATCCCATAAATCCGGCTCTTCCTCGTCCAAATCCCACAGCTCATCTGATTCTTCAAAAGCCTGCGGCTCGCCTTCTGTATCCTGCCGCTGTATTTTGCGTGTTTCCTGTTTTGATGGCGTTTTTTTTTCTAAAAAAGCTTCTGCTTCTTCCAGAAGGGCTTCGGCATCGTCCAGCCGTATTTCCCCAGCGGACGGCGGAGAAGCTTTTTCTGGCAAATCCGCTGCATCCAAAGCGTCCACGTTTTCAGGCAAATCTTCCGTTTCCTGAGGCGGAGATTCCACTTTTTCCGGCAATTCTGCAGCATGAGTCCGCCGCCTTTTCTTAAAAACCTCCCCTGGCTTTTCTGCAAAAACCTCAACCCATTTCAATCCACGCGGCCGCGTTTCTACCGGCTTAAATACGGTTAAATCGTCGTAATGCTCCGCCTGGACGTTAGCGTCCGCAGCAGCATATGCGTTCGTACCGGTGGTATATGCTGCTATGGTGTTTGCAGTATCGGCGCTGATATTCGTATTTCTCCTTGTGCTTACCCCGGCATTCGCAGGTGCGACCTTTGGGACATCCCTGATGGGAGCTGCGCCAGCATCCATGGCAGCCGCATTAACGCTTGGAGTGATATCTACAGCCGCAGCACTTGTGGCAACCGCGCCAGCATTGACACCAGCGTGTGCCTCTTGCTGCTTGTCAGCCTTTTCCATCTTCACCCAGCTAAAAGGATCGCGGTCTTTTTGTCTAATAGCTTTGCTATCGCTTTCTTTTTTTATCTTGTCGCCTATTTCCTGCTGCATATTTTGCATTTCCTGCAAAACATTATCGTAAGGAGTCTCTTTTGTTTCTGATTGATTCCTTACAGATGCAGCCTGATCGCCTGTCAATCCATCCAGCATCTCGCCCAGACTGTTTTCGATGGCTTTGATGCTGTCGGTCCGCATCTCCGCCTCCCGCTTCCATACCATAAATGTGACGACACATATTGTAACAAAGAAAACCAATGCAACAACAACTATAATAATAATTGTCGTCATGTCTGTTTCTCCTAAATATAGATATATTTTGTAATTTACCGAATTTATTGCATAGCTATTCGATTATACAGTCTCAAATATTATACTATACACGAGAGATAATTTCAAACGTATATGCAAAAAAGGCAGAGTATTCACAATTAAATTGGAAAAATTCTGCCCGTTTTGCTCCGAAAATTAATATTCGGGGAGTGCGTCAACCAGTTTTATCGATTGTTTGACTGTCTGTTCTGGTTGTTTTCGCTTCTTTCACTTCTTTCGTTACGTTCGTTTCTTTCGTTGCTCTCGTTATTGTAACGGTTCGAGTTGTTGTTTGTCTGCTTCTGAGCCTTGTTGCTCGCTTTATTATTGTTCTTCATTTTTCATCCCTCCTCGTTTTTAGTTTGTACGTATTTATTTTTTGTATGTGAGGAAATTAACGGGAGTTGAAATTTTTATGCTGACTTGACGGCTTTATGCAAAAAAGAAAAATGACAGGAGGCGGCAAGCAATAAGGAGCCAGGAAATAAATGGTAAATTTCCAGTTTTAGGAATCGAGCGATAAATAGCAGGGGTAGACTATAATTGTTAAACTTCGGATAACAAATAGCAGGAGAGGAAACATCATGCGGCAATCACTCATTGGCAAACAGCAACGAGCAAAAATCGGATGGTAAATATCGGAGAACAAACTTTTGCGGAAAATAATATGCGCGAAACACCAGCGTTGCATCATAATTTGGTTCTGTTGACAAACTGCCTTACGAAAAAATTAGCCAATAGCTTGTAACAATACATAGTTTTCCCTTAAACCATTAAATTAATATATGATATATAATCCTTTGAAAAAAGAGTTTGTCAGCAGCTCCGCCTTAAAACAGCCTCACGCCGAACGAGCTTTGTATGCATATAAAATACTTTAGACAAGCCCTAAATACATATGGAACACCCTGAATGAACCTTGAACGTTCGCAAGGCATTTAGGATGAACCAGGTCATGGCTAATTAGATGTAATCAAAAGAGGAAAGGAAAAGCACAATCCAAACGGAACCGGCAATACTTTCCGCATGGCAGAAAACCGATATTTGTGGAACATTGCAATATTATCATGTACGGTCACAGAAAAACCGATATTTGCGAATTTTTTGGTTGACAATGGCAAAACTAAATGATACACTTTTATTTGTTCGAATCGGAAATTTAATATGCACCATTAGCTCAGCTGGCAGAGCACCTGACTCTTAATCAGGGTGTCCAGGGTTCGAACCCCTGATGGTGTACCAATTACACGGCCTTGCAGATGATTCTGCAAGGTTTTTTCTTTATCCTTACAGATACTGGCATTTCAACTGTTTCAAGGATTATGAACGCTGTCTGAAATGGACAGATGCGAGTGTAAAAGCCACGTGTGAGTGCTTACACTTTCTCAACAAGGCTTACACTTTTTGCATTTTTCTTACATAATTTTGGATTCACTTATATTTTAGCAATTTTTTAAAAATCACGCCAGAGCATGTTCCATTTTTTCGATTCGTTCATCTTCCGTGCTTCTGGCAACGCGGCAAAACTGATGGTTATCCTGCGATAACAATATATGCTTCAAAACTGTGCATCACTGCGCTTTTTACCCCTACAAAATCGCCTTAATGGATAAATTGTACTTGTTTAAATTAATTATATTGTATATTTTATTATATACATAATCGTGCTATTATAATTGATGGATTTAATCAAAATATACGGCTATCCGGACAAAAAACGGATGCCATACACGGACAATAGCATGGAGGACAAAAAATGAATCAATCAGAAAAGATCAGAAACTTATGCGAAACAGCACTGTTTATCGCAATCGTATTTTTGGGAGTATTTATCATTAAATTCCCTGGACCTTTTGGTTATGCGCATATCGGTGACTCAATGATTTTCCTGGCAGTACTCATGCTGGGAGGAAAACGCGGCGCAATCGCAGGCGGGATCGGTGCGGCAATCGCGGATCTGGTTGCCGGATACACAATCTGGATTGTGCCGACACTTATCTGCAAGGCTGCTATGGCACTGGTAATAGGTGCATTAATCAACAAGCACGTGCTTGGACTGAAAGGTCGTGCGCTATGGGTGGTATCCGCACTGGCGGGCGGGTTTACACAGGGAATCGGATATTTCATCTTCTGGTATCTCCTGTTCGGAAAAGCAGCAGCATTCGCAGCGGTTTCCGGGCTGCTCTTCCAGGCGGTCGTCGGAATAATCATCGCATTTATCGTTTCCGAAGCGCTGCAAAAGACAAGCCTTAGAAATCACTTCATCTATACTACTGACGGAAAGGGAGGAATGCAGTCATGTTAGCAAAAATGAAAAGTTTTAAGAAAATAGACGCTCACAGCCATGTGGGCTATTTCGGCAGTTGGTCCGACGTAGGTATTACGCCTGGGGAGCTTGTTGCCCAGATGGATGAATACAATGTAGAAAAGGCAGTCATATCCACTTTCCCGATTCAGGAAAGCATTGATGCTGTAGACAAGTTCCCCGACAGGCTTGTAGGCGCTGCATGGGTAAATCCGTATGACGGAGAAAAGGCACTCGATGAGATCAGGGATGCGGTGAACAATCATGGATTCAAGGCAATAAAGCTCCATCCGCTCTGTCAGAGCTATACCCCTAACGACGAGTGCGTTTTTCCTATTGCCAAGCTGGCAAGGGAGCTTGATATTCCGCTCATGATCCATACAGGGCATCCGCCTTTTTCACTTCCATGGAGTGTTGCACAGTTAGCGGATATTTATCCTGATGTGACAATGGTAATGATTCATATGGGCCACGGTAACGGCATGTATGTCCAATCAGCTATTGATATGGCGAAAAAATACCCTAATCTGTATCTTGAAACTTCTGGAATGCCAATGCATACCAAGATCAAGGAAGCCTATGAAACTGTCGGCGCTGACAGGATCATGTGGGGCTTGGACGCTCCGTTCCATCATCCTACGGTTGAAATGCAGAGAACAATCGTAAGCGGATTGACAGATGAACAACTGGAGGATGTATTTTACAATAATGTGAAGAAACTGCTTAAGCTGTAGTTTTATAAAAATCATGCGGAAATATCGGTGAAAACCGAGTTTCCGTTATTTGTGCGCGCTTTACCCAAATAAAATCCCTTGGTTTTATCTAGGAACAAGCAGGAAAATTTTAGAAGACAAATAAAAGCTATATTATATTAACGATAGTTTAGCAAACGCATCACTGTCAAAACAATAAGGGGGGGAGCTATATTATAAAAAATGAAATAAGAAATTCAGCATACGAAAAACATCATTGATAATGTTGCATTGTATTGCAAAAATATAGTTGGACAACAAAAATCTAACGATATATCGAAAATGGGAAATATGTACCACTTAAATTAACCACATCATAAAATGTGCCACCCAGATCACCGTAGAATTTGCAACTACACATAAATGCAAATTTATTTGCGAAGATATCGGAAAAAAATTAATGAAATTATCAAAAAACTTTGTAATGGAAAAACGGAAAAACTTCCTAAAGCAAAGGTTCGTCTTAGGCATATACACATTTTGATGATATCCTACCATGTTTAAAAGCAGCTTATGAATTATCGCAAGAGCAAAGTACTTTTGGTGAACTTTTTAGATATGCGGATTAAAGGAAAACACAGAAAGGAAAATCTTAAACAAAAGGATATTTTACAAATACGATCGAGAAGAGTGAAAGAACTATACGAGATTACATTCGAACCCAGTTAAAAAATTGCATGCAAGAACAAATTTCAAATTTTCCTCTTTGATGCGGCTATCATATAATATTCTTTGCAAGGCGTGACCGAAACCACACTGAATGAACTGGAAGCGGAGATCATTTTAATCCACACGCCCCTTACGGGGCGTGACGTTATCGTCGATTACCACGTGGAAAGACGTTGAGATTTCAATCCACACGCCCCTTACGGGGCGTGACTGTTATTGAAACCTATACATTGCTCAAGATGTTCATTTCAATCCACACGCCCCTTACGGGGCGTGACGCGGCCAGCAGGATGGGAAATTTAAACCGTTAGATTTCAATCCACACGCCCCTTACGGGGCGTGACTTCGTTTGGCTTTGTCTACCCAAGCTTTTTACGAATTTCAATCCACACGCCCCTTACGGGGCGTGACACGTCTCTTGCTGAGCAGGATCGAGCTTGGCAGATTTCAATCCACACGCCCCTTACGGGGCGTGACGGTGTAGTTTGTGTTAGACCTCCTCGTGCATATGATATTTCAATCCACACGCCCCTTACGGGGCGTGACCCATTCTTCCCGCTTGTATTCCCCGATGCCAAGCATATTTCAATCCACACGCCCCTTACGGGGCGTGACTACCGCCCAATGGGCGTAATGTCAAGGGATTTTTATTTCAATCCACACGCCCCTTACGGGGCGTGACTGCACTTGTAGCATATCGGCAGACACTGAACAGATTTCAATC